>JADGOF010000112.1 GCA_017883105.1 Acidimicrobiales bacterium | reverse complement strand
GATCCTCGCCCCTATGTGTGGCACAAGACCGCCGATGAGATCCTTGCCTCCCTCGGTGGATATCTTGAGCGAGTTGTTGACTCAGGACACTAGGGCCAAAGGTCCCAACAGCGACCTCCACCAGGGAGTATGCGCGACATTCAGATTGAGCGCAAGGAATCAATACGAGAACGTGTTCCAGTTTTGGGACTTTCGGCCCTAGACCCAACACCGGCCGGCTCCTTATGGTCCAGGGTGCTGGCACGTGGGCGCCGGACGGGACGAAAGGAACGCTGATGGAACGGGAATTCCCTCTGATCGTGTCGGTCGACGATCATGTCATCGAGCCGGCACACCTGTGGCAGCAGCGCCTCCCGGCCAAATTCCGCGAGCTGGGACCGCGGGTCGAACGCTCCGGCATCGCCCGCATGGGCAACGTGGGTGGTGTGTACTCGTGGGAGGAGGACCCGAAGGGGACTCCGTGCGACTTCTGGCTGTTCGAGGGCTCCCGCTACCCGATGACCCGGGTGATGGCGGCGGTGGGCCTGCCCCGCGACGAGGTGACGGTGTCACCGGTGACGCTCGAAGAGATGCGACCCGGCTGCTACGACCCGGCTGCCCGGCTGGTGGACATGGATGCGGCAGGCATTGAGGCCTCTCTCAACTTCCCCACCTTCCCGAGGTTCGCCGGCCAGGCGTTCTCCGAGGCCAATGACAAGGAGCTCGGATTCGCCTGCATCCAGGCTTACAACGACTGGATGGTTGAGGAGTGGTGTGCGGCTCGCCCGAGGAGATCTGTGCGTAGCTGAAGCCGTTCGTCGACTATGGCGTCGACCAGGTGTGCTTCGGTCTACCGGGGGGAGGGCACCTCCCACGAGGAGGCGCTCGAGGTCATCGAGACGTTCGGCAAGTACGTAATCCCCGAATTCGACTCCGATCCGGTGGTCTCCACCGATCGTTACCGGGCCACGGCAAAGCCCAAGTTCGCGGCCTTCAACCGTGAGCCGCTCCGGATCACGACGCTCTACAACGAGTAGTCGACCGGGGCCACCCACTACGACGGTCCCAGGCACTCGACCTTCCTCTTCTGGCCTTGTGCGTGCCGGCAGTCTGGCCGGTTCGAGCAGTGCGCCGGCAATTCTCACTCGGGACAAGACGCGACGGTCGTAGACGCATGTCGAGGGTGGGTGCAGACGACGTACAGGGACGGAGGCAACGACCCCTGTCCCGCAGATCGGCCCCAACTTCTCGATGGTGCCCGCGCTCACTGCCTGGTGACGATCGGCGCCCGCAGTTGGGAGGCTGAGCTGATCGAGGTACTCAGTGTCATCGACACCGAGGAGCCCACGGAGGTGGGAGTGGCCTGAAGAAAGACACTGCCCCCGACCGCGGGGACCACAGCCGAAGTGACCGTGGTGGTCGAGTTCTTGGCGAAGGTGGTCCCGACCTGGGTGCCACTCCCCCCGCTGCACTTGCCTGCCGACCATGCGACGGCACAGGCAAACAGGGTGAAGGTCGGGGTGCCCGAGGTCGGATTGGAGATGACCACCTTGTAGCTGATGCTGACCAGGGCGATGGTACCGGTGTTGGTCACCGTCGAGGTCTGCGCGGTGTTGGTGGTGAAGGTCAGTGCCGTCGGGCTCACCGTTGCCGTCCACACTGCGGAGGTCACCGACTCAGAGCCGGAGCGGGTGGCCTTGACGATGCTGGCCGCTTCCGCCCGGAGGGGAACAGCGAGCACCGCAAGCAGCAGGACGGCCGCGGTAGCGGCCGTCCTGCGTGCATTGCGGAGTACCCGATGGCTCCTCACTGACCTGGTGGCTACTGGTTGGTGGGAGCACCGAGTCGCTGTTGCTCGGTGAAGGTGTATGCCAGGGTGGTCGTCAGTCCCTGGATGGTCGGAGTAGGGGCGACGCCGTTGGTGGAGACCTCGGTTCCCACCAGTCCCAGACTCACCTGGACGTGCGCAACCTGCCCGATGGAGGCCGCCAACGACGGGATGTTGGAGAGGCTCACCGCCGTACCGGCCGTGTTGAACGTGCTGATCTGTGCGCTAGCCAGAATGGAGGTCGTCGTTCCGGAGCACACTCCTGTCGCCAACGTCCAGGCGACCGAGCACTGGGTAGCGGTCACCGTCAGGCCTTCACCGACTGCGGTTCCGTTGGTGAGGGCGTTGGCGGGGGTTCCGGCCACCCACAGGGTCATGCCGGCCGCCGTGGCCAGTGTCCCGGTGTTGTTCAGGTTCACGTAGACGTTGTCGGTGTCGCCCGGGGCCATCTTGCCCACGAAGTTGCTGAATCCGGCCCCGACATCGGCGCTCAGGGTCAGATTGAGCGTGCCGGACGTCACGGACTCCGATCCGGTGGCGACGCCGGACAGCGCGGAATAGACGCCGGCGGTGGTCAACAGACCCACCGAGACTGCGAAGAACCCGGCAACCACGGCTTTTCCGTGGCATCTTTCCTTCTTGAGTGTGTGACTGTGCTGGCTCATGTTCTTCTCTTTCTCTATGGCTATCTATGGGGGTAGGTCTTGGGAGAGGCCGCGGGTACGGCGATCGGCGGGAGGGGGAGTCAGGCGATGGTCGTCGAGACGGGACGGCGGGGATGGAGGATCCAACGGGTACCGGCGATGGCCATGCACAGCCCGCCCGACATGATGAAGAGGAGCTGAAGAGGGCCCCGGATGCCGACCATCAGGCGGCCCACCCACGGCACGGTGGCCACCACGTCGGGCACGGTGCGTGTCGTCAGCTGTGCATGCCAGGGGTCAGGAGCGTGGTTGGCATCGCCTTTGGTGGTGACCACCGGGTCCAACGATGGACCGGTCACCGAAGTGATCCGGTGGGCGAACTCGGCATGCTCGCCGGGTGGCACGAAGAGGATGACCATCCCCGGACGAAGTCTCTGCACCGGCACCTCCCTGGTCACCAACAGGGCACCGGGACCGTAGGCGGGGCGCATGCTTCCGGTGAGCACCGGCTTGACAGCAAGGTGAAGGGTCGTCACGGCAAGAGCCAGACCTGCGCACACACAGGTCATGGCGATGGCCACGGCCATCCGGATGGCTCGGAGCCATCCGCTGGTTCGAGTCTCCGTCCGCCGGTTGAAAACGTTCACAACGAGGATTTCGACAGAAGAAGGCGCGGTCTTGAGCAATTTGTCAACATCTGTTGCGCAATAGCAGTTGCGTAGGCGTCGTACGGCCGATCCACGCGGCAATTCAGGGGACTCAGCCCTTAGCCCTTTCCTCCGAGCACCCCTTGTGCGAGCTCGCCGGATCGGCGTCCCGGCGCCCCGCTGCGCTCACCTGTCGGCACCGGCAACCGGCGTCAGCAGCCGGCCGAATACTCCGACGAACTCGAGCACACCCGTCATCAGGACCGACGTGTGCTCATCGCCGGTTGGAGGAGGGCATGCGTCCCCGCGAGGTGGTGAGCAACCGGCGGGCCTCCCTCCAGCTGGCGGGCCGCCTGGCCAAAGAGGCGCGATCCGAGCTCCGGGCGGGCCCGGAGATGCACTCTGGGCCGACCTGAACACCATCGCTTGACCCCTAGGTGAGTGCTGTTTTACTGGCCTCCGCCGAAAGGACAGAAATTGGACTCGTCACAGGTTCGCCTCTGTGGCCCGGACCCCGTCTCGGATGACTGAAATCACCCCATTTCACCGTCGAAATCTGCCGGGTGTCGAGAAAAACAGCAGTCTCCTAGAATGAGAGCGTCGGGTCGAGCAACTGCTTTCCGCCAGGCGGTTGCTTCCCCGACAGTTCTCGTTGCCGGCGGTGAACGGTCAGCGAACGGTCAGGGAGAGCGATGCGCTGGCTGAGCGGGTGGTCGGCGGCGTGGTGGTTGTCCGCTGGTCCACCACCTGCACCGTCACGGTGTAGCTCCCTCGACTGCGGGGTATGCCGGTAATGTTCCCGTTCCCCTCGAGATGGAGGCCCGGTGGGAGGGGATCCGACTTCGTGGCCAGCGACCACCGGTAGGCAGGAATGCCGCCGGTGGCGGACAACGGCGCTCCATAGGCCACGCCAACCGATGCGGGCGGAAGCTCGGTGGTGGTCACCGCCACCTGATCGATGACCTGTTCGACCGACACGGCCAGGGCGGCATGGCCGGCGTCGTCGGGGTGGATGTTGTGCTCCGAGCACATCAGCGTCCAGTTGCAGATGTCCGCAACGTTCTGCGGCAGCCTGGTCCCGAGATAGGACCCGGTGCGGGCCAGATCGGTGGTCTCGAACGACGTCGCCGGGTCGGCCATGGACATTCCGGCGGCGTGGTAGATCTGTCGGAGCAGGGCGTTGAACTCGACCGTCTGCGTTTCCGACTGCAGGGCCAGGGCCCGACCGTCTGCCTCGGTCAGCCATGACGACAGATAGGGGTCGTAGTAGTCCATCCCGTAGATGACCAGGCCGGCGTACGAACCCGTGAGGCCGCCCAGTATCTCGGGGAGCTCGGAGCTCACGTGACTCACCCCACCCTGGATGCAGGTGGCGTCGATGCCCGACTTCTGGATGCAGCCATCGACGTCGTTCGTCCCGATATCCATGGTGAGGAACGCAACCCGGCCGGCATGTGCCCGGAGGAACGCCTCGGCATCACCGAGCTGAGATCCGCTCGAGTAGCTGCACCCACCGCCGGCGATGACCGACTGGGTGGTGGCACCGGAACAGGCGAAACTCACCAGTCTCAGGCCCGGGTAGTGCGCCAGTTCATGGCGGTAGACCTGACCGACGTAGCCGTTCGTCGTCGGGTTCGCCCCGATGCCCGCGGCCAGCGAGTCGCCCATGGCCACGTAGTACACGACCTTGGGCGTCGAGGCCGATGCGGACGAGGAGTGGGCCCCGGCACCCAACGCCGCTCCCCCGGCAACTATCAGCAACACAATGGCTACGACGAGCACCGATCGCTGGACCAGAGTGCCCTCAGCCGAGCTCTTCGACTCCTTGAACGCTTCCTCCATGAGCTGCCCCTTGTTCTGAAGACTGCAACTTACCAACCGGCGTACGCTCCGTCCCAGCCGACTCGCCAGTGGGAGCGTCGAGCGGCCGGATGGTAGTTTTCGGCGCAACCAATAGGGCGGCACACTTATCCGGATCCCACCGGTCCGATGCCGCCCCGGATGTTGGACGATCGGGGGTTCCCATGCACGCGCTGTCCGGATATCTGGACTTTCGGCCTGAAGAGCGGGAAGAGACCCTTGCCGCACTCACGGCCATCACCGATCGCAGTCGTCAGGATGCGGGCTGCGTGGACTACTGGTGGTCCGAGGATCTGGAACAGCCGTGCCGTTTCCGGTTCTTCGAGTGCTGGGAGTCGGAAGAGGCCTTCAACGCCCACCAAGCGCAGCCCTATGAGCTCGAATTCATGAACGACCATGTCTCCCGCATCACCGGTGCCGACGCCTATGTGTTGACCATCACCAACCGTCGTTCTGTGATGGGCGGGTAGCGCGAGTGCGCGGCGTCCGGAACACAGTGGACGGCATCCGGGTCGTCCCCACCGAGGGAAACCCCAGCGGTTGCGTGCGGGTGTCGGTGACCAGTTCGGGCATCTGCGGGTCCGACCTGCATCTCGCCTCGTTCGGGCCTTCGAACGTCACGCTCGGTCATGAGTTCTGCGGGACGCTGGATGGGGGCGCCCCGGTGGCCGTCCTGCCCCCGGTGAGTTGCGGAACGTGTGCACGGTGTCTGGCCGGCGATGACCAGCAGTGCGCGTCTGCCCTGGGTGCCATGTACGGGGTCAGCCTCGACGGCGGACTGGCCGACGAGGTCTGGGTGGACCCGCGCAACGCCAAGCCCCTCCCTGCGGACGTCACCCTCGACCAGGCGTGCCTGGTCGAACCGCTCGCCGTGGCCCTGCACGGCATCAACCGAGCCGGAGTAGTCGACGGCGCGCGCATACTGGTGATCGGGGCCGGCCCCATCGGTCTCTGCACCATCGCCGCCGCACGCTCACTCGGCGCGTCGGTCGACCTGCTGGCTCACCGGCCCCGCCGGATCGAGGCCGGCGAGCGCCTCGGGGCCAGGTCCGCGGTCGGCGACAACTACGACATCGCGCTCGAAGCGGCCGGGACCCAGGGCGCCATGGACAAGGCCATCGAGTTGGCCCGGCCGGGGGCCACCATCGGCATCCTCGGCAGCTTCTGGAACCCGGTGGCGCTGGGTCTCGGGTTCCAGATGAAAGAGATCACGCTGGTGCCGGCGTTCACCTACGGCCACCGTCACGGCCGATCCGAATTCGAGGACGCGGCCCGGGTGCTGGCCCTGGTCCCCGATCTCCATGGAGCGGTCGTCACCCATCACTTCCCGTTGGACGACGCAGCCGAAGCCTTCCGCGTGGCCGGTGACCGCAGCACCGATGCCATCAAGGTGGTGCTCCACCCGTGACCCGACTGGTCATGACCAACGCCACCGTGGTCGACGGCGACCGCACGGTGCTGACCGCGGCTCATGTGGTCGTGGACGGCGAACGGATCGGGTCGGTGGGCGCCGGTCCTCCGCCGGACACCCGACCCGACGACCGGGTCGTCGACCTCGGAGGCCGGAGTGTCATGCCGGGCATGGTCAACTGTCATTTCCACGCCACGTATCACAACCTCGGCGCCACGCCCGCCCCGTTCGGACTCGAGGAGCCGATGGCCCTGCAGGCGGTACGCGCCATCAAGAGCCTCGACCTCCTGCTGCAGAGCGGGTTCACCAGTGCGGTGAGTGCAGGAGCACCGTTTGCCATCGACGCCTCGATGAAGGTGGCCATCGAGCACCGGCTCATCCCCGGCCCCCGTCTGGTTCCCTGCAGCCGCGATGTCAGTACCACCGGACACGCCGGCGACCGGAGCTACCCCTGGCACTGGCAGGTTGGGGCGCTCGGCGCCATACGGCCGAGTGACGGGCCGGACGAGTTCCGCCGTTCGGTGCGCCAGGAGATCAAGGAGGGGGCCGAGGTGATCAAGATGTTCATCACCGGTGGCCACGGGACCATCGGTCCCA
>JADGOF010000111.1 GCA_017883105.1 Acidimicrobiales bacterium | reverse complement strand
TTGGTGAACTGCATCACTTCCCACTCGCGCTCACGGGCCACCTTGGCCAGCACCCGGTCGGGGTTGACGGCCACCGGATGGCCCACCGCCTCGAGCATGGGCAGGTCGGTGTAGGAGTCCGAGTAGGCGGAGGACTCCTCGAGATCGAGCCCGATCTCCTCGGCCAGGGCGCGCATCGCCTCCGCCTTGAACGGACCGTAGGCGTAGAACTCCATCTCACCTGCGTACCGGCCTTCGTCGTCCACCACCGCCCGGGTGGCGATACAGCCGTCGACGCCCAGGTGTTCGGCCAGCGGCTCGACGATCTCCTCGGGGGCGGCGGAGACCAGGTAGACCTTGTGGCCGGCCGAACGGTGGCCCTCGATCAGATCGAGGGCCTCGGCGTAGATGATGGGCTCGACCGTCTCTTCGAGCGCTTCCCGGACGATCTCCCTGATCTTCTCGCGGTCCCATCCCTTGGTGAGGGTGAGCATCGACTCCCGCACGCGGGCCAACTTCTGCTCGCTGGCCCCGAGATGCAGGTAGATGATCTGGGACACCACCGCGCGGGCGATCAGCCGGCGGTTGATCAGCCCGCCCCGGTAGAAGGGTCGGCCGAACGCGGCGATCGACGCCTTGGCGATCACCGTCTTGTCCAGATCGAAGAACGCGGCCCGCATCGGGGTCAATGCCCGACCAAGAGCTGTCGGACGGCATCCTCGGCGTCCGAAGTGACCAGGGCCAGGACCTCGTCACCAGCGGCCAGGCGGGTGTCGCCCCGAGGGACGATCAACCGGTCGGCGCGCACCACGGCCACCACGGTGGCATCGCGCGGCACCCCCAGATCGGCCAGGGTGATGCCGGCAGCCGGTGAGTCGTCGGCCAGGGTGACCTCCACCAGGTGAGCGTTCCCGCCCTCGAACCGAAGCAACCGCACCAGGCTGCCGACGGAGACGGCCTCTTCGACCAGGGCGGTGAGCAGTTGTGGTGTGGACACCGAGACGTCGACGCCCCAACTTTCGGTGAACAGCCACTGGTTCTTCGGGTGGTTGACCCGGGCCACCACCCGGGGGACCGCAAACTCTTGTTTGGCCAGCAGGGAGACCACCAGGTTGTCCTCGTCGTCCCCGGTGGCCGCCACCACCACATCGACGGTGGACAGACCGGCGGCATCGAGTGACGAGACCTCGCAGGCATCGGCAACCACCCAGGTGATGTCGAGGTCGCTGCGGATGCGGGCCACCAGATCAGGGTCCTGCTCGATGATCAGCACGTCGTGACCTCCGGCATGGAGGTCGGAGGCGATGGCTGTCCCCACGCTTCCTGCGCCGGCGATGGCCACCTTCATGACCGTCGTCCCGTCACCGTGCTGTCGGCGGTGGGCGCACCGTCCCCCGTGTTTCTGTCCCCGGCAGGTTCCCCTGCACCTTCCGGCTTGGGGCCGTTGCCCGTCGGTCCGCCGGCTCCGACGGCCGGTGCCGGTGTGGCGCCGACCATCCGTTCGTGGAACCGTTCGAGAGCGTCGTCGGTGACCATCAGGTGGAGGACGTCCCCGTCCTGGCCGACCAGGTCCCCGAAGTCGAGACGGGCCACCCCGGCCCTGGTGACTGCCACCAGAGTGACCTCCCCGGGCACTGTCAGATCGGTCAGACGCTTGCCCGCCCACCGTTCGGGCAACTCACTCTCCACAAGGGACAGCGTGCCGGTGGGGTCCGACCACTCGCCCTCCACGTCGCCGGGGACCAGGCGCCGTCGGACCTGGTCGATGGTCCACGAGACGGTGGCCACAGTGGGAATGCCCAGCCGCAGATAGATCTGGGCCCGGCGCGGGTCGTAGATCCGGGCCACCACATTCGGAATCTCATAGGTCTCGCGAGCGATGCGGGCGGTCAGGATGTTCGAGTTGTCACCACTGGTCACCGCGGCGAGGGCGGTGGCCTTCCCGGCACCGGCCCGGTCCAGGGCGTCCCGGTCGAATCCCGAACCGACCACGGTGGTGCCGGGCCAATCGACGGGAAGTCTCCGGAAGGCCTTGGCATTGCGATCGATGATGGCTACCGTATGGCCTTGCTTGACCAGGCCTATTCCGAGCCCCGAACCGACCCGTCCACAACCGACGATGATGATGTGCACCCGAACCATGCAACACGCATCCTTGGGAGATCACAACTCACCCGGCGCTGGTCGGGGCCGCATCGGGCCCGCAAGGGATCGAATTCGGCATGTCCGATGCGCATAAGACCGTTGCCGGCCTCCATCGGCGGCCATGGTTTACTGAGGGGGTGGATCCAGCGGTCACCGAAGCCAGGGATCCGGACGATGCGGCCGAACCAGAGGTGACCGTGGCGGCACCGGGCCCGGGTTCCCGCATGATGCCCGTGGCCGCGCCCGTAGTGAAAGTGGACCTACCCGAGACGCTCCGCTACCGGCTCAAGAACGCCCTGCTGGGCCCGCCCCTGGTCAATGAGCAGCTGGGCGACGAGCGGCTCGGCCGGCCTTCTGCCCTCGGAGTGCTGGCGCCCGACTGCATCTCCTCCTCGGCGTACGGCACCGAGCAGATGCTCACCCAGTTGGTCCCCTACATCGGGCTGGCCGCCTTCGCCATGGTTGTCCCGATCACCATGGCCATCCTCGGGGTGCTGTTTTTCGTCACCCTGTCCTACCTCGACGTCATCCGGCTCTACACCAAGGCCGGCGGGGCCTATGTCGTTGCTCGCGAGAACTTCGGCTCCAAGGTGGCCCAGATTGCCGCGGTGGCTCTCCTCATCGACTACACGGTGACCGTAGCCGTCCAGACCGCGGCGGGGACGGCCGCGCTGACCAGCGCCTTCCCCGCCCTCATCTACCTGACGGTCCCGATCACCATCGTCGTGGTCCTCCTCCTGCTCTACGGCAACTTGAGGGGCATCCGTGAGGCGGGGAGGTTCTTCGCCTTCCCCACCTACTTCTTCATCGTCAGCCTGGGCCTCGTGGTCATCGCCGGGTACGTGAAGGAAGCGATGGGCACCCTGCAGGTCCACGCCATCCCCGCCAAGGCAGCCACGTTGCCCATCGGCCATGCCGGGACCGGCCTCCTCTACGGCGCCTCATTCATCATCATCCTGCGGTCGTTCGCCAACGGCGGGTCTTCGCTGACTGGACTCGAGGCCATCTCCAACGGCGTCGGGGCGTTCCGCGAGCCGACGGCCAAGCACGCCCGCCAGACCCTGGTCATCATGAGCAGCATCCTGGGCTTCCTGGTGCTCGGGGTCACGCTCATCGCCCACTGGACCCACGCCGTCCCCTACACCGCCGGCTCGCCCACGGTGGTCTCCCAGGAGGTCCGGTACGTCCTCGGCCACGGCCCGATCGGCAACCTCCTCTACTACGTGGTGCAGTTCGCCACCGTGCTTATTCTCTACACGGGGGCCAATACCAGCTTCAACGGATTCCCCTTCCTGGCCAGCTTCGTGGCCGAGGACAAGTACCTGCCAAAGCAGCTCACCCGCCGGGGCCACCGCCTGGCCTTCTCCAACGGGATCATCGTCCTCACCGTGGTGGCCATCGCCCTGCTGGTGGCCACCGGGGCCCGGGTGTCCAACCTGGTCGCCCTCTACGCCATCGGGGTGTTCACCGGTTTCGCCATGGCCGGTTCGGGGATGGTCAAGCACCACATCGACAACAAGGAGGGCCACTGGCGCCGGGGCGCGGTGGTCAACGGCATTTCGGCCGTGCTCACCTCCCTCATCGTCCTCATCTTTGCCACGGTCAAGTTCAAGGAGGGGGCCTGGGTGGTGGTGGTGGTGGGGCCGCTCATGTACTACGGGCTCGTCCGGCTCCACCACCAGTATGTCGACGAGGACCGCCAGCTCGAGGAGGGGGCGGCTGAGGCCGCTGAGGCGCCGGTGCTCAACCGTCACGTGGTGGTCGTGCTGGTCGACCACCTCGACATGGCCACGGCCCGTGCCCTCCAGTACGCCCGCACCATCCACCCCGATGAGCTCCGGGCTGTCCACTTCGCCCTCGATGCCCACGAGTCCGAGGTGCTCGAGGCCGAGTGGAGACGGCTCGGGCTCACCCAGCTCCCCCTCGACGTCGAGGAGTGCGAGGACCGCCGGCTGACTCGGGCCACTCTCGAGCTCGCCGCCGAGACGGTGGCCGACCAGCAGACCGAACTGACCATCCTGCTGCCGCGGCGGGGCTTCGTCGCCGGGTGGCAGCGGGTGCTGCACGACGCCACCGCCGACCAGATCGCCGCCGGCGTGGCCCAGTTGCCCCACGTGAACGCCACCATGGTTCCCTATCAGCTGACCGGTGGCTGGTTCTCCCGCCGACGCGAGTGGCGGAGGAAGGCCGACATCTCGGCGCCCACCTCCCGTGGGGCACGGGCTGCCGATCGGGCCGCCGACCGGGAAGCCGCGGTCAAGGCGTCCTTCGAGCGCTTGGCCTTCGGCGAGAAGAGCCGGGGGACGATTCCTATCGGTCAGGCGCAGTGGCGGAACCGGGTCCGGGTGGCCGGACGGGTGAAGTCGGTGCGAGTGCAGCCCCGGGCGGGGACGGCAAACCTCGAATGTGTGATCGCCGACGACTCGGGCAAGCTGCTGCTGGTGTTCCAGGGTCGCCGCCGGATCCCCGGGATCCAACCGGGGGCGCGCCTGGTGGTCGAGGGGATGGTCGGCGACTGGGCTCGCCGCCAAGCCATCCTCAACCCCGACTACGAGCTGATCGCCGGCCCCGAGGCCGGCGTGGAGCCGACCTGACCGGGCCCTCGGGCGGGGCGAAACCGGGCACGATCAACGCCCACCGGGCAGCATCCTTGCTCATTGCCCCCTTTTGTCGGTATCTTCTGGCTCCGTTACCGGACACGGCGTGCCTTGACGGCGCGCCCCGGCGTTCGGCCCGACGGCCGTGGCTTCGCAGGGGGACAGTCTTCGCTGTTCGCGTGCGGTCGGTCGCGGTCGCACCAGGCGTCACCGTTTCGACCGTAGCCACGCAGCACACCGAAGGGAGCTTCACCGATGACCCACCTCCTCGCAGAAGGGGGGTACCAGATCTTCGTCCTCTCCAACACGGAGAAGACCTGGCTGTACTTCGCACTCGCCTGTGCTGTCGCCGCCATCGTCGTCGCTCTACTCCTCGTGCGCGGCGTGCTCGCCGCCGACCAGGGCACCGCCTCGATGAAGGACATCGCCAAGGCGGTCCAAGAGGGAGCCGAGGCGTTCCTGGCCCGGCAGTTCAAGACCATCGTGATCATCGTGGTGCCGTTGGCCGTCCTCATCTTCTTCACGGCCACCAAGGTCACCCACGTCAGCCCCCTCACCGGACAGACCGTGGTCGACCTCACCTTCGCCCAGGCCGGGATCTACCGGGTGATCTGCTTCCTCGCCGGGGCCCTGTGCTCCGGCCTCACCGGCTTCATCGGCATGAGCCTGGCCGTCCGCGGCAACGTCCGCACGGCGGCCGCCGCCCGTGAGGGCAAGATGGCCCCGGCTCTCAAGGTGGCCTTCCGTACCGGGGCGATTACCGGTCTGTTCTGCGTGGGCCTCGGGCTGCTCGGCGCCACCGTGATCGTGCTGGTCTTCCAGAACATGGCCACCTCGGTCCTCATCGGCTTCGGCTTCGGCGCCTCGTTGCTCGCCCTGTTCATGCGGGTCGGCGGCGGCATCTTCACCAAGGCGGCCGACGTGGGCGCCGACCTGGTCGGCAAGGTCGAAGCGGGCATCCCCGAGGACGATCCCCGTAACGCGGCCACCATCGCCGACAACGTCGGTGACAACGTGGGTGACTGCGCCGGCATGGCCGCCGACCTCTTCGAGTCCTACGCCATCACCATCATCGCCGCCATCATCTTGGGCGTCGCAGCGTTCGGCTCCATCCATTTGGGCAAACTGGCCGGGCGCACCGTGGTGTTCCCGCTGGTCGTACCGGCCATCGGCATCGTGGCCACCATCATCGGCGTCTTCGTCGTACGGGCCCGGCCCAAGGACAAGAGCGCCATGGCCCCCATCAACCGGGGCGTGTGGGTCGCCGCCGTGTTGACCATCGCCGGCACCGCGGTGGTCGCCGGTGGCTACATGCACTACTGGAAGGCGTTCTACGCGGTGCTGACCGGGGTGGTCCTCATGCTGGTGGCCAGCGCCATCACCGAGCAGTTCACCTCCACCGAGCGGGGCCCGGTCCGAGAGATCGCCGAGTCGGCCCGTACCGGTCCGGCCACCACCACCCTGGCCGGCATCGCCATCGGCCTCGAGTCGTCGGTGTGGGCGATCATCGCCATCGCCATTGCCATCGGTGTGGCCATCGGCATGGCCAACGGGAATATCGAGCTCTCCCTCTACCTGGTGTCCCTGATCGGCATCGGCATGCTGTCGACCGCCGGGATGATCGTCTCCGAGGACAGCTTCGGCCCGGTGTCGGACAACGCCGCCGGCATCGCCGAGATGTCCGGCGAGTTCACCGGTGAGGCCGAGCGGGTCATGGTCAGCCTCGACGCGGTGGGCAACACCACCAAGGCGGTGACCAAGGGTGTGGCCATCGGCTCCGCGGTCATCGCCTCGGTCTCCCTGTTCGCCTCGTTCATCGAGACGGTCGGGTCCCAGCTGAATCTCAAGCAATCGGTGGGTAGCGGTGTCAACTGGCTGTTCAACGCCCCGGAGACCCAGATCAACGTGTCCCACCCGACGGTGTTCATCGGACTGTTGATCGGTGGCTCGGTGGCCTTCATCTTCTCCTCGCTGGCCATCCGGGCAGTGGGACGGACCGCGGGCACCGTGGTCCAAGAGGTGCGTCGGCAGTTCCGTGAGCACCCGGGGATCATGGACTACACCGAAAAGCCGGAGTACGGCCGGGTCATCTCCATCTGCACCACCGCCTCGCAACGGGAGCTGGCCACGCCGGCCCTGCTGGCCATCCTCACGCCGGTCATCATCGGATTCGGCATCAACTACCTGGCCCTCGGGGCGTTTCTGGCCGCAGCCATCCTCACCGGTCAGCTGATGGCCAACTTCCTGTCCAACTCCGGTGGAGCCTGGGACAACGCCAAGAAGTACATCGAGGACGGCAACGAAGGCGGGAAGGGATCAGAGGCCCACAAGGCCGCCGTCATCGGCGACACCATCGGCGACCCCTTCAA
>JADGOF010000110.1 GCA_017883105.1 Acidimicrobiales bacterium | reverse complement strand
CGTTCGTCTCGGTCGGGAGAATCGACGCTGGGGGTGTGTGCGCATCCAAGGGGAGCTGCGAAAGCTCGGGATCCGCATCTCGGCCACCTCGGTCCGGAGGGTCCTACGCCGACAGGGCCTGGGTCCTGCTCCACGGGGTGGACCCACCTGGTCAGAGTTCTTGTCCTCCCAGGCCCACAGCGTGCTGGCCACCGACTTCTTCACCGTGGACACCGTGGCGCTGAAGCAGCTCTACGTTCTGTTTGTGATCGAATTGTCGACTCGGGAGGTGCACATCTTGGGCGTCACCGACCATCCGACCGGTGCGTTTGTCACCCAGGTTGCCCGTAACCTGGTCGGTGATCTCTTGGACAGTGGTCGATCCATCAAGTTCCTCATTCGGGATCGAGACACCAAGTTCACGGCCAGCTTCGACGAGGTCCTTCGGTCCGAGGGCATCCGGGTGATCAAGACACCGATCCGATCTCCTCGGGCCAATGCCTTTGCGGAGCGTTGGGTCAGGACGGTGCGGACCGAATGCCTCGACCGGATGCTCATCCTGGGCCAGCGTCATCTCGAACGGGTACTTCGTGAATATGTCAATCACTACAACCGGCAGCGCCCGCATCGTGGTATCCACCTTCAGGTACCCGTGCCCGACGACAGAACAGCGGCCGATCCCCCATTGCTCGACATCCATCGTCACGACGTGCTCGGCGGTCTCATCCACGAGTACCACCCGGTGGCCGCGTAGCCAGAGGGTGTCACGGGAACGGTGGGAGTCCTCCCATCGGCCGGATCGAGCCGGCTCCCTCGTGAACACCGGAGACCACGGCGAAGTGTCGCAACCGCTCATGTCAGAGGACAACGATTGCCCGTTGGCAGCAAGAGAGTGGGCAGGAGCCGCTGTCCGGTCGCGGATCGCAACGTCGCGGCAGCGGAGATGTGCTTCCAGCGGGGATCGAGCGACGCGATCGAGGTATTGGTGTCCTACACCTGGGCGGACGGCAGGTGGGCGAAACGGCTGTCGGCGCTCCGCCGCAGATGGCGGAGCCGAAGTTACAAACGTTCGCCCTGACTCGGGTCGGCCCGCACCGAACTGGACTCTCGGAGCGCCGGGCCGGGCCACCCGGGCATTCTGGTCACTCACAAATATTCGGGTCCGAAAGGCCCGTATCCGACCACAGGGGCACGCCAATCCCTCTCCAGCGTCCGATGTTGCTACCCCCTGCAGAATGCATCGTCAGGCCAGCAGCACGCGTCTACCGCCACTCAGCACTCCGATCGGCCGGGGCCGCCACTTGGAGCACGGGTGCTCCGGGTGGGAAGGGCAGAATGCGTCCCGCTAGACCGTCCCAACCCGAGGCACTCGGTGCCAACCACCTCCGAGTCCCGACCGACCATCCGATCCGGCCAGCAGGGGCGGTCCTAGTCGGATCGGACACCGACGGGCGCGCTCAACTACGAGCGGACGGCGCGGACTACGACTTGTCGACCACGAACGCGATCTTGCAGTCGACCTTGTAGATGGTCAGTTGACCGTTTGCGTCGACATCGGCGTTGCTGGAGAGCACCTCGACACCGCGGATGCCGTGGACGCTCTGCGCGGTAATGGAGACGGCGTTGCGAACCGCGTCGCTGAACGACGACGGCGAGCTGCCGACCACCTCGATGACCTTGACGATCGCGTCAGGTATGTCCTGCTGCTGGGACATGACGCTCCTCCTTCTAACCAGTTACCAATGCCCCTCTTCACGCCATGATCCAGCTTCAACCGCTACAGGACTAGAGTCAAACGTCACATCAGTGAGCCGAGGCCAGCCAACGCTTGCCCGGTTCAGCCCGGCGCTGACTCTGATCTGGCCGGGGACAGATCTCCATCGAGCCGTTGCTGACACCTTCGCCAGGGATCGCGTTCAGGAGGCAGGTCTAGGACCTGCGGCAAGCTGACGTCGAAAGTCGAGGAGCTCGAAGTGATTGCGGATTGACCCGGCCAGGGCAGATCGGGCACTTCCTCGCTGCCGTCGACGGCAACGGATCCCGCGCCGTCGGAACAAGCGCACCCTCGATTCTGTTGAAATGGGTGGATTCCGGGGAAGGATCCAGAAGGAGGTAGCGAAGCGATATCGACGAGCCGGCTCGAAGTGGGAGCGGCGGATACTGGCGGTCATCCCAACAGGAGTTCTCCGATCCGTTCGATTGAACCGGCCTGGGTTTCCTTGAGGCTCGAACCCGGTGTTTGGGCGCCGAAGAGTGACTTCAGTCTCGATCTCCTCGCCGGGCGGCAAGGGCCGGTCGGTCGGGGCGTTCCGTAGTTCGTGCGACTAATTGAGCGCCAAGTCCACTAGGAGTCGGTGCTCATCGACGGCGAGGACTCCGACGAAACGACCGTCTTGGTGCTCGAGAGGAACGCTTGTGCGCGCGTCAGCACGGAATGCGGCCAGGCTCTCGTGCTGCTCCGAATCGAGAGCGGTTCGCTCAGCAAAGACATACGCGGCGCCACCGTTGTGGCGCTTCACAACACCCAATGCGAATGCTTCCTGGATCGCCTTGAGAGTCGAGATTCCCGGCTCCTGAAGTAGCAGCCGAACACCTACAGCTGAATGGGTCGGAGATGTTGGGATCCGGATAACGTCGTTCGGAATCGACTCTGATGATGGTCGCAGATCTGCGCAAGAGATGAGGAGAGTGGTCCCCTCACTCCAGCCTCCCACCGGCATCCTCCTCGCCTGTTCACTCAGGACCGGCCTCTGGATGCCCTTGGCGTCGGACGCCTCCTTCGTCATGGCAACACGCCACTTGCCCCAGTCATTGTGGAGACTCGTCTTCCACTGACCTCCGCTCTTTGCCTCGCAGATATACACATCGTCGACCTTCTTGCCGGTCCATATGCGCCACGTCGATGACCAGTTGCGTGTTGATGGTTCCACAGCAAGGAATTTGAGTGCCTTGCCCGGAGGTAGCGGAGGTCGACCGTCGGTTCCTGAGATCACCTGCTGGTCGTAAGCGAACACAAGCGAAGTCTCGCGCATGAGTACGTCACGAATCTGTAGTCCTCGAGAAAGGCGGACTGGTGATGTGGCAGAACGACACCGGATCGCACAGGTAAGCAGGACTCCAATTCTGCGCACCGTGTCTTCGAACCGGTACAGAATGTCGCGCTGAAACGACGGGGATCGCACCTCTGGCCGCAGAGCGGATCGGATCAGGTACTTCGGGCCGCGCCCATCTGGAACGGTGACCAGGGCGGGTCAGCAGGTACTCGGCGTCAAACGCATTCCGAGGATGCCTTCAGGAGCTCGTTCGGTCGTCCCAGTTGGCGATCCTTCCACGGCGCCTCCAAGTCATCCTTCGACCGGGTACCCTGCCTCTTCGTAGCTCGTTGGGACTATCGTTGGAGCGGGTCGTTACTGGCGTCTGGGTGGAGCACCACCGTGGATCGACCCGCCGGCAATGCGCCGGAGAGAGCCGTGCGCCTGGGCGAACACTCGATGTCGTCCGAAGGAGCGCGTGATGCCCGATCCAGTTGTTGCGATTGCCTATCGATCTGCGTTGGAGGTGATCTCCGCCGTCGAACCAGATGTGGCCGAGGCCATCGTCGGTGAGCTGGAGTCACAACGGCGCCAGCTGAAGCTCATCGCCTCGGAGAACTACGCCTCACCGGCCGTGCTGCTCGCCATGGGCAACTGGCTGTCGGACAAGTACGCCGAAGGAACTCCGGGCCATCGCTTCTATGCCGGATGCGAGATGGTTGACCGCATCGAGACGTTGGCTACCGACCACGCCAAGGCGCTCTTCGGAGCCGAGCACGCCTACGTCCAACCTCACTCGGGGATCGACGCCAACCTGGTCGCCTACTGGGCAATCCTTGCCCACCGAGTCGAGCAGCCCGTCCTCGACGAGGCTGGAGTGCGTCATGTGAACGACCTCGACTCCGCGAGCTGGGACCAGCTGCGTAATGAGCTGCACTCCCAGCGCATGATGGGCATGGCTCTCGACGCCGGTGGGCATCTCACCCACGGGTTCCGACCCAACATCTCCGGGAAGCTATTCGACCAGGCCAGCTACGGGGTCGATCCCACCTCCGGGCTCCTCGACTACGACGCCATCGCAGCCCAGGCCAGGGAGTTCTGTCCGCTGGTGTTGGTCGCTGGGTACTCGGCTTACCCTCGGAACCCCAATTTCGCCACCCTGGCCGAGATCGCCCACGACGTCGGGGCCACGCTCATGGTCGACATGGCCCACTTCGCCGGGCTGGTGGCCGGAAAGGTGCTGGCTGGTGACCTCGATCCGGTCGGTCATGCCGACGTCGTGACCTCCACCACCCACAAGTCGCTGCGCGGTCCTCGAGGTGGGCTGGTGCTCTGCAACGAGGAGTACGCACCGTACGTGGACAAGGGGTGCCCAATGGTCCTTGGCGGCCCGCTACCCCACGTGATGGCGGCCAAGGCCATCGCTTTGTCCGAGGCCCGCCAGCCCTCATTCGCCTCTTATGCGGCCCAGATCGTGGGGAACGCCCGGGCGCTCGCCGACGGGTTGCTGCGCAGAGGAGCACGTCTCGTCACCGGGGGAACAGACAACCACCTCGTTCTCATGGACGTCGCCACCAGTTTCGGCCTCACCGGTCGTCAGGCCGAGGCCGCTCTGCTCGATGCGGGCGTGGTCACCAATCGCAACACGGTGCCAGGTGACGCCAACGGCGCCTGGTACACATCGGGCATTCGACTGGGTACGCCAGCACTCACCACGCTCGGTTTCGGACCAGGCGAGCTCGACGAGGTCGCCGACGTCATCGTCGAGGCGCTGCGCTTCACGACACCCGCCACGTCCGCAGCCAAGGCGAAGTACGAGATCGATCCTCGAGTTGCCCAGGCCTGCCGAGGCCGATGCGCCGATCTGCTCGCCCACCACCGCCTCTATCCGGAGATCGAGCTGTGAAACCCACACCGCACGGAGCAGTACGAACACCGTCCCCGTAGCGGGAACGGTGAATGAAACATTCGGCCGATTCCCGATCCGCCGTCACAAGCGGATCGGCTTGCGGGACGTGCTCTTGACTCCCGTCAGTCGATCATGGAAACCCGCAGGGTCCGTCTCTTGGTGCGCTCAGGGCCTGGGATCGATCAAAGCCCACTACCGGTAGCGCTTGCGGACCACAAGCACCCTTTGGGTCGGACAGCGTTTGGCACGCCGCGAACCGGTGTTGTGGGACACCAGGGCGACCGACAGTCGTTAATCGCCGAACTGTGATTCATCCGACTTTCTCATGGAAGTGCCGTGGCGGGTGGGACGGCTTGAGGTCTACTCAGCCCGCCCCGTAGAACGGTGATCCGAAGCTGAAGATCCCGCCGTCGGAGGCCGCCAGCCAGTAGCCACCAGTGGTGGCGTCGGCGGCCATGCCCACCACCGGCTGGGTCAGGTGCTGTCCGCCCATCGATCCGTGGAAGGCGGCGTTGCCGAACGTGAAGATGCCCCCGTCGGAGGCCACCAGCCAGTAGCCCCCTCCGGTGGCTGTGGCCGCCATGCCCACCACCGGCTGGTTCAGGTGCTGGGCACCCATCGAGCCGTGGAACCGGGCGTCCCCGAAGGAGAAGATGCCGCCGTCGGAGGCCACCAGCCAGTAGCCCCCTCCGCTGGCTGTGGCCGCCATGCCCACCACCGGCTGGTTCAGGTGCTGTCCGCCCATCGATCCATGGAAGGCGGCGTCGCCAAAGCTGAACACCCCGCCGTCGGAGGCCACCAGCCAATACCCCTTGTCATCGGCGGTCGGGGCCATGTTCACCACCGGTGCGTTCAGGTGCCTTCCACCCATGGAACCGTAGAAGTGTGCGTCGCCGAAGGAGAAGATGCCCCCGTCACCGGCCACCGTCCAGTAGCCCTTGCCGTCAGGGGTGGCCACGATGTGGGCCATCGGGGCGTTCAGCGCATGGCCGCCCATCGAGCCGTAGTTGACCGCTGCCCCGTGGATGGTGATGTCCCCGGCCGAGTCCACCAGCCAGTACCCGTTGCCAGACGGCGTGGCGGCCATGCCGACGACAGGTGCCAGCAGGTGCCGCACGTTGGGGCTGGTGACGATCGACCAGGCGGTCCCGTTCCAGGACTCGACCAGGGTCACGTCCTCACCCGAGCTGTTTGCGCTGTAGCCGACGGCGACGCACCAGGTCGCACTCGTGCACGACACGTTGAGGACGAAGATGGTGACGGAGCCGGACGGGTTGGGGCTGGGCGTGATGCTCCAGGCCGCTCCGTTCCACGTCTCGACGAGCGTGTCGTCCGCGGAACCGTCGGAGTAGAAGCGGCCCACGGCCACGCAGTTGGTCGTGCCGGTGCATGACACGCCGTAGAGGATGCTGAAGGTGCCCAGGCTGGGGCTGGGCACGACCCGCCAGCTCGTGCCGTCCCATGACTCGGTGAGTGTCCTCCACGCGGTCGCGCCGTCGCTGTCGCTGCCCACCGCCACGCAGCTGACCGGGGAGGTGCACGACACGGCGGTCAGCGTGTCGCTGCTGTAGGGGAGTGGGTTCGGGCTGGGGACGACGGTCCAGGTGCTCCCGTTCCAGGACTCCACCAAGGTCTGATTCGGTAGCGAGCCACCGTTCTGGTAGCCGCCGACCGCCACACAGGCGGTAGTGCCGGTGCACGAGACGCCCCGCAGGCTGTTGTAGGCGGACCCGGGGCTGGGGCTGGACGCGATCGCCCAGGTGGCGCCGTTCCACGACTCGATCAGCGTGCGATCGGTCAGTCCACTGCCGATGCGATACGAGCCGACCGCGAAACAGTTGGTCGTGCTGGTGCACGACACCCCGTCGAGGCTGCTGTAGGAGCCACCGGGAGTGGGGCTGGGCACCACCGTCCAGGTGCTGCCGTTCCAGGACTCGACCAGAGTCCGGTCGGGGGGCCATGCGTTCCCGTAACTGCCGACGGCGAAGCAGGAGGTGGTGCTGGTGCAGGAGACGCCGTACAGGAGACTGGCCGTGCCAAGGTTGGGACTTGGCGCCATCGTCCAGGTGCTCCCGTTCCAGGACTCGATCAAGGTCTGGCGCGGATGCGCGTCGTCCAAGAAGTAGCTGCCCACGGCCACGCAATTGGTCGAACTGACACAGGAGACACCGTCGAGTTCGTTGGACAAGTTGCCAC
>JADGOF010000109.1 GCA_017883105.1 Acidimicrobiales bacterium | reverse complement strand
CACCGCCGCGTTCCGACCGTCCGGCAACTCGATCTTCTCCCGGCACGTGGCCGAATCCAGCCCGGACCACACCAGCAACCGCTCGATCTGGGGCTGGGGGCCCTGCACAGTGATACCCGCCGTGGTGAACAGCAGGCTGAGTCCCTCCGTGGTCTTGGTGCCCCGCTCCGCGTCTCCGGCCAGCGCAACCCCGCCCAACTGCATGCCCTCGGGAGGCAGTTCCGTGATTCCGACGGTCATGAACGTCTCCTTCGCAACCGGTGTCTTCTCCGGCTCTGTTCATCGGCTCTGGCAATCCTGTCGTCGCCCGTTCCGACTCGGTAACGGTTGGCAACGACATTCGTGCACGACACATCGGGTCGGCACGTGCTCCCCATATTGTTCCACTTACGACCGCCGGGGTCAGACCGTCGATGTCCGCAACGAGCACCGGGCCGTCTGTCAGACCACGACGTTTCTGCCGTTGCTGGCCACCCGTAGCTCGAAGGCGGAGACCGAGGCGGCCAGGACGTGCGCGGGGATGAGACCGCCGATGGCAAAGGCCTGCAGGTTGGCTTCGATCCGATCGCTCCCCACCGACACCACCTCCACCTCAACCGGGATGGAGGTGGTGCGGTCCGAGACGCTGAAGGTCGTGATCAGGCTGAACTGCTGCACCCCGCCCACGGCCGGCCCGGCCACCACCGAGGCGGTGGCCGGGCCGGGCCGTTGCTTCTGCCCCGAAGCGTCGTTGACGCCCAATTGCACCTCCGAGGCCATGGCGTCGGCCCCGCACTGGGGATACTTGGGATTGGAGAGCTGGGAGAAGTCGTTCTGTTCATCCCGACGGGTTCGAACAACGACCGCTGCCGTCTGGAGCTCGAGGGAAGCACCGGTCTGGGTGGCTGACGACGGGCCGATGAAGATCGGAGACGACGCCTGCGCAGTCTGGTCTGCCGCCTGGCCCCCGAGCACCACTTCGCCCTGCTGCTCGGTCAAGCCCATGCAGTGAGCGAAGTCCCTGGTGATTCCCATCTCCGCCTTCCGATCGCTCGGGGAGGTGCCCGCCCCACTGGCACTGTGGTCGATGGTCCATCCCTGGGGCAGATCGACCTGGGTCAGCATCACCGCCCCGGCCAGTTGTTGATCGGCAGACACCCGGGGAGGGGAAAAGGTGGTCGTCGTTGGCTGCACCGTAGTGCCCGAGAGGCCAAAGGCCAGACCGGCCGCAGCCACCAGCAAGGTGATGCCCAGCACCAGGGTGACCGCCCGCCGGGCCCGCCTCCGCCTCGGGGGAGGCAGGGCGTAGGGATCGAACGGCTGGTACATCGGAACCGGAGGGGGGCCGTAGGCAGGGGGGCCCTGGCCGCCCGAGACCGGGAACATCGGAGTCGGCGGAGGCGGCGCCACGGAAGAGGAAGCCGGACCTTTCTCACGCCCGGTGTCGAGCTCCCACCACCCGGCTAACCACTCCTCCAGCGCCGAGAGTTGCGCAGTCTGGACCCGGTCATCCGCGATGAACAACCGGATGGTCTGCCCGGCCGCATGCACGTCGATCGGGGTGGCCACCCGCCCGTCCGGGGAGGGGGTAGCCACGCCGAAGGTCAGGGTGTCCACGTCGTCCCAGGCAATCACCTGGTTCCGGCCCGGCTCAGGTCCGAACACCTCGATCCCCACGTCATCGACACCGACCGCCACCCGGTCCGGGCCGGACGGAGACGGTGTGGTTGCCGACAGCTCCACATCGTGGAATCGGAAGACGGCGCCGTTCGGCGCCACGACGGGATCCGATGCCGTTGGAGGAGTGACCGGTCGGGGGGTCGACAGCCCGCCACCGGGACCGGTGCCCTGCGGACCACCCGGTGGGTTCATGGCGTGCCGACGGCCAGGGTCTCGCCCATCAGCTCAGTGGGCCAGGGCATCAACGATGGCTTCCGAGGCCACGTCCAACGTGTCCGCCAATTCCGCGTCACCGTGGGCCATCGAGGGGAATGCCACCTCATAGGGCCCGGGCGCGAGCGCCACACCCCGGTCCAGCATCGCCCGGAAGAACCGGGAGTAGAGCCCGGTGGTGGCCGAGGCCTCGGCACCGTCGTAGTCGCGGACCTGACCGGAGCCGGCCGGGACGAAGAAGAGTCCGAAAAGCGGACCCACCACCGGGACCCGCGCCTCCACCGGGCGACCCGCACCGTCCACCTGTTCCGCCTTGCCCAGAGCCGCGGTGAGCAGGCTCTGCAGTTGTCCGGCGAACCCGGCCACCCGGCCCGACAGGGCGGCGTAGGACGCGGTGTCCAGGGTCTCTAGGACTGTCAGACCGGCCGCCGTGGCCAACGGGTTCCCTGACAGGGTCCCCGCCTGGTACACCGGACCGCCGGGAGCCAGCACGGCGAGCACATCGCTCCGCCCGCCGAACGCCCCGACCGGAAGTCCGCCGCCGATCACCTTCCCGAAACACCACAGGTCGGGTCGGACGCCCGACCAGGCCGAGGCCCCGCCCTCGCTCAACCGGAAACCGGTGATCACCTCGTCGAAGATGAGAAGGGCCCCGACCGCGTCGCAGGCGGACCGCAACCCCTCGAGGAAGCCGGCGTCCGGTGGCACCAGGCCCATGTTGGCCGCCACCGCCTCGACGATCACACAGGCCACCTGATCATCCAGCTCGGGGATCAGGTTGTAGGGGGCCACAACCGTTTCGGCCACTGCTCCGGCCGGCACCCCTGCGGAGTCGGGCAGGCCGAGGGTGGCCACGCCGCTGCCCCCACCGGCCAGCAGGCCGTCGGAGTGGCCGTGGTAGCAGCCGGCGAACTTCACGATGCGGGACCGCCCGGTGTACCCCCGGGCCACCCGGATGGCGCTCATGGTGGCCTCGGTCCCCGACGACACCAGACGTACCTGTTGGCATCCTTCGACCCGTGCGCAGATGGCCTCGGCCAAGAGCACCTCACCTTCGGTGGGGGCACCGAAGGTGGTCCCACGGCCGGCAGCCTCCGCGACCGCCCGGACCACCGACGGGTGGGCGTGCCCGAGGATCGAGGCGCCGTAGGACTGCACGAAGTCGAGAAGCCGGTTGCCGTCGGCGTCCCACACGTAGGCACCTTCCCCGTGGGTCACGAAGTACGGATGGCCGCCCACCGAACGGAAGGACCGGACCGGCGAGTTCACCCCCCCGGGGATGACGGCACAGGCGCGCTCGAACAGTGCCTCCGATCGGGTCCGGTCAGGCACCGAGGACCTCGGCCACATCGCCGGCGAAGTAGGTCAGGATGATGTCGGCGCCCGCCCGCTTCACCGCAGTCAATTGCTCGAGGGCTACGGCCGGGCCGTCGATCCACCCGCGCTCCTCGGCCGCCTTGACCATGGCGTACTCCCCGCTGACGTGGTAGGCCGCCACCGGGACGGCGCAGGCGGCACGCACGTCGGCGATCACGTCGAGGTAGGTCAGCGCCGGCTTCACCATCACCATGTCTGCACCTTCGGCGACGTCGAGGACCACCTCGGCCACCGCCTCGCGGCGGTTGCGGGCGTCCTGCTGGTACCCCTTGCGGTCGCCCCCGTCGGCAATGGTCACCTCAGCGGCATCGCGGAACGGACCGTAGAGAGCCGAGGCGTACTTGGCCGCATAGGCCAGGATGGCAGTGTCCGCGAATCCGGAGGCGTCGAGCGCCGTCCGGATCGCCCCGACCTGTCCGTCCATCATCCCGCTGGGGGCGACGACCTCGGCCCCAGCCGTGGCCTGGGCCACCGCCAGACCGGCGTAGAGGGCCACGGTGGCGTCGTTGTCGACATCGCCGGTCGTCGGATCGATGATCCCGCAGTGGCCGTGGTCGGTGAACTCGTCGAGGCAGGTGTCCGCCATCACCACCATGCCGTCCCCCACCGCGTCCCGCACCGCGGCCAGGGCCCGCTGGGTGATGCCGTCGTGCCGGAGCGCGTGCGAGCCGGAGGCGTCCTTGTCCTCGGGCTTCGGAAGGCCGAAGAGGATCACGCCGGGGACCCCCAACCCGCTCAACCGCCTCACTTCGATGACCAGGGAGTCCACCGTGTGCTGGGCGACGCCCGGCAAGGACGGCACCGGGCGGGCGGCGTCGATGCCATCAGCCACGAACAACGGGGCCACCAGATCGTCCACGGACAGCCGCGTCTCGGCTACCAATCGCCGCAGTGCGGGGGTTCTTCTGAGCCGGCGCAGGCGGACGGCCGGAAAACCGGCCCGGAGGGAAACGTCACTCGACACGGGACACCAGTCTACGGCAGGACCATCGGGGTCACGCTGAAGGCCGGCCTCACTGTTGCTGGCTCTGCTGTTGCTGGTGCCGCGAACCCGGGCCGCGTCCACCAGGTGGCGATCCGCCCCGGCCCACCACGGCAACCAGGGACTCCACCAGTCCGTCGAGGGTGTGGGCCTCCGCCTCGGCCGTCACCGCCAAACCGGCCTCCCGAGCGGTCGCCGAGGTGATCGGACCGATGGAGACGATCACCGGGGGCACGCCGTCGGCCCCCAACAGGTCGATGGTCCGCTCCACCGTGGACGACGAGGTGAAGGCGATGGCGTCGGCCTGCCCGGCCGCGGCGATCGCATCGGCATGGGGGGCACCGGAGACGGTGCGGTAGGCCACCACCTCGTCGACCGTCCAGCCCTTGGCGCGGAGGCCGGCAGCCAACGCCCCCCGCACCGTCTCCGCCCGCGGGAAGAGGACCGTCAACGAACCGTCCGGATCGGTAGCCGTGCCCCCAACCAGTGAATCGGCCTCGGGGAAGGCGTCGGCCAGTGCGTCGGACAGCGCCACCTCGGGCATGACATCGGGGTTGATCCCGCCCTCGCCCAGGGTGCGGGCCGTCCCCGCACCCACCGCTGCCCACTGCACAGACCGAGGCACACCGCGTTCGCCCACCGTGGCAAGCAGATGAATCACCGCGTTCGATGATGTGCAGACCACCCAGCGGTACCTGCCGGCCACCAGCCGATCGACCGCCTGGGCCAGGGCGCTGCCGCCGTCGGACGGATCCTCGACGGCGATCACCGGGAGCTCGACCACCGCTGCCCCCAGCGCCACCAGGCGATCAACCAACCCCGAGGCCTGGCCGCGGCTGCGGGTGACCACCACGCACCGTCCGGCCAGGGGTTGCCCCCTCAACGGGCGCCCGGGCCGCGAGAGGTCGAACCGACATCCAACTCGGCCACCGGCCCGACGACGATCACCGACGGAGCAGGAAGATCGACCGACGCCAGATCACCCAGCGTCGAACGCGCCACCCGCTGGTGGGGTGTGGTCCCCCAGTGCACGACGGCCACCGGGGTATCCGCGGCCCGTCCTCCCCGCGTCAGCTGTTCGGCGATCTCGGCACGTTCCGACATGCCCATCAGGATGACCAGGGTGCCGCCGGCCCGGCCGAGCGAAACCCAGTCCACCGCACCGGGTGCCGAGGCGTCCCCGACCCGCCCGGTAACCACGGTGACCGAGGTGGACAGGCTGCGGTGGGTCACCGGGATGCCGGCGGCGGCGGGAGCGGCGAAGGCAGAGCTCACCCCGGGCACCACTTCGTACTCGACGCCGGCGTTCCGTAGGGCCTCGGCCTCCTCACCCCCCCTCCCGAACACGAAGGGGTCGCCACCCTTCAACCGGACCACCTGGCGGCCAGCCCGTCCGTGCTCGATGAGCAGCGCGTTGATGTCGGATTGGCGGCCGGGATCACCCGGGGTCTTTCCCACATCGACCAACTGGGCGTGCGGAGGCGCCAGATCAAGGAGCTCGCTACCGATCAACCGGTCATAGACGACCACATCGGCCTGCGCCAGCAACTCGGCGCCGCGGCGGGTGAACAGTCCGGGGTCGCCGGGCCCGGCACCGACCAGCGAGACGGTCACGCGCCGCCCGTCGACCGGCCGGTGGTCGCCCCATCGCCCGACGATGGCGCCCAATCACCGAGATCGCTCCCGCCGGCGTCGTCCAGCAGGTAGCGGGCCACGGCACGACCCAGGTCCTCACCGTGGTCGCCGACCAGGTGGTGTCGGAGCACCACCTGGCCGTCACCGCCCGCCAGCATCCCGTCCAACTTGATACTGCCCCCACGGTTGCCATCGAGGCCCCCGTCGGTCGCGGCCCATTCCGCATGGGAGCCCACCGGCAACGTGCAGCCCCCGCCCAATTCGGCCAGAAACGCCCGTTCGGCTTCGACCAGCGGTCGGATCGCCAGGTCATCGATGAGGGCGAGGAGCGCCCGCGTGTCGTCGTCGTCCTGCCGGCATTCCACCGCCAGCGCCCCCTGTCCCACCTGGGGGAGCATCGTGCCCGGATCGAGTACCTCGATCTCCATCCCCTCCGGCGGAATCCAGCCCAGTCGGTCGATGGCGGCCTTGGCCACCACCACGGCGGCCGCTCCCCCGACGCCCACGTTGGACAGGCGGGTGGCCAGGTTGCCCCGCAGGCCGGTAAAGGAGAGGTCGGAACGGAGATTGGCCAACTGGACACGGCGCCGGGCCGAACCGGTGGCGACGGTGGACCCGGTCGGGAGGGAGCGGACGCTGCTGCCCACCAGTACATCGCGGGCGTCGGCCCGCTCCGGATAGGAAGCCAGCACCAGGCCGGGCACTGCCAACAGCGCCGAAGCCGGCAGATCCTTGGCCGAGTGCACTGCGGCATCGGCGTCGCCCCGGGCCACCGCGGCCTGCACCTCCTTGACGAAGACCCCCTGCCCTCCGAGCTGGTCCAACGACACGTCGGTCCGGCGGTCGCCCTCGGTCTCGACGACCAGCAACGACGTGGGTGTCCCGGACGAAGCGAGCAGCGCGGCCACGCGGCGGGCCTGCCACAGGGCCAACGGGGATCCCCGGGTGGCCAACCGGAGGGCAGCTCGATCAGTCACGATGCCGACGGTCGGGCCATGGGCTACAGATCGAACAGCGTCCGGAGCGCTTCGACCAGACGTTCGCCCCTCGGCGTTCCGGCGGCGTCCTTGAGGGCGACGGTCGGCTGATGAAGCAGCTTGGCCACCACCGCCCGGGTCACCGAATCGACTTGATCCCACTGCGCCTCGGTGAGTTCCGACCGCTTCGACCGCTGGCGGTCCAGTTCACCGAGACGGACCTCTTCCACCCGCGTCCGCAGGGCCGAGACGATGGGGGCCGCATCACGAGCCCGAGAGGCCACCCGGTACCGCTCGACCTCATCGTTGACGATGCCGGTGGCACCGGTCACCTC
>JADGOF010000108.1 GCA_017883105.1 Acidimicrobiales bacterium | reverse complement strand
GTTCCACGAGAAGATCGGCACCCTGAACATGGTCATGCCCGGTGCCCGGAGGTAGAAGACGGTGGCGACCAGGTTCACTCCGGTGAAGATGGCGGAGAAACCGGTGAGGCCCAACGAGATGAGCCACAGGTCGGCCCCGGCCCCGGGGGAGTTGACGGCGTTGGACAGCGGCGCATAGGCGACCCATCCGTAGCTGGCCGCACCGCCGGCCACGAGGAACCCCGACAGCATGAGGGCCGAGCCGCCCAGGTACAGCCAGTACGAGAGTGCGTTCAACCGGGGGAAGGCCATGTCCGGGGCGCCGACCTGGAGCGGCACAACGTAGTTGGCCAGGCCACCGAAGGCGAAGGGCCCGGCGAACAGGTACAGCATGAGGCTGCCGTGCATGGTGAACAACTCGTTGTAGGTCTGGAACGACAGCAACGATGACGTGGGATCGGCCAACTGGGCTCGGAGGAACAGGGCCATGACGCCGGCGATGAAGAAGAGCACCAACGAGGTGATCATGTAGCTCTTGCCGATGACCTTGTGATCGGTGGTGGTCAGCCAGTTGATGATCCCGCTGGGTCCCTCGTGATGGCCACCGTCGCCGTCACCGTGATGAGCACCGGGCTGATGGGCGTCGGGACCACCCGGCTCTTCGGGCTCGATGAGGTCAGGGCGTTCAACGGTGGTGGTCATGCGGATCCTTTGACCGAAGAGGGCGACGAAAGGGCATTGGACGGGTAGAGGGTGGTGTCGAGGGGTGCGCTGTTCGACGCCGAATTGCCGGAACGCCGGGGCAGCGTGTGGCCCGCCTTCACCTCGTTGCCGGCCCACGTGTGGAACGCCGATGGGTTGACCGCCTTGACGCTGAACAGCATCTCCGAGTGGTAGAGGCCGCAGATCTGCGTGCACTGGCCGTTGTAGGTGCCGGCACGGATCACGTTCAGGTCGAAGTAGTTGGTCACTCCGGGGAGGGCGTAGCGGCTGAAGTTGAAGTCACGCACATAGAAGCCGTGGATGACGTCGTCGGAGACCAGGGTGATCTGCACGGTCTGGCCGACAGGGACCACCATCTGGGGCCCGTGGTTGTTGGGCCCGTTGGTGGTCTCTCCGGCCACGCTCACGTTGAGACCGGGGTAGTCGAAGCGCCAGCCCCACTGGAATGCGGTGACCTTGATCTCGACCACCGGCTTGCCGGAGGAAGTCACAGTGGCATTGACCGGCACGGTGGCGTCCACGTTGTTCTCGGTGAGCACGGTGAAGACGAAGAGGGCGGCCACGATGAGGATGGGGATGGTCGTGTAGAGGATCTCGATGGGGATGTTCTCGTGGAACTGCTTGGGCATCTCATCCGAACGCCTCCGGTAGCGGAGGATGGTCCACAGAATGAGCAGACCGACCAGGCCGCCGATGACGACGCCGGTGGTCATCATCCCTGAGTACAGCTTGAAGGTGTCCTGCCCCTGGGTGGTCGCACCCCGGCTTGCGCCGTAGGTCGGATAGACGTTGCATCCGGCAAGCAACAAGGGCGCACCCAGGGCGACGCCGGTGGCCCAGCGGGGCCAGCGCTGACGGGTGCCCCGGTGGGCAGGATCCGGTGGGCAGGTGGCCAGGGGGGCCGGCCGGTCGCGGCCTGGCAGGGAGGTCGGGGATCCGTGTGTGAAAGCGTTCACGGCGATGAGACTAGTTGGGTCCGGGCCAGAACTTAAAGTTGAGAGAAGAACCGAATCTCGCCGGACAAACTCCCTACTCACAGTGGTGTCCGTGGAGGTCCTCGCCGAAGATCGGCGGATGGGGCCGGATCGGCCTCTCAGCTCTCCCGGGTGGCCCACGAGAACACCCCGCCGGCCACGAGGTGGGAGTCGGGCATCGGGTTCCCCTTCTCCGCCCTCAGCGTGTCAGCTGGGCGGTCGTTCGGGGTCCGAGGATGAGGACTTCACCCGTCCGGCCACCCGCCCAGCACCCCGGATGGTGCGCTTCACCTGAGCCTCTACTTCAGGCCGGTGGTGGGCGGCGACCCGTCTTCCGGAGGCGGCGGCTGCCCCGGTCGTGCGACCGAGCCAACGAGCGGTGGCCCCGGTCGAGCGGGGGGCACCCCTCGATTCCTGCTGACTGCCGGTTGAGGCGGGCCGGGCCGGTGCAGCCACGGTGGCGCTGGCGTCGATCACCCGATCGGTCGAGCCGACCCGTCTGTGGCCAGCCGGAGTCGATGCGGAGATCCGGGTGAGTGTGGCCAGGCGGATCAGGCCGATCGCCCCGAATTCGATGATGATGATGCCCTCGATATCCGGACGCAGGGCGGGGAAGACCGGGGCCACGGCCACAGCCACAGCCACAGCCACAGCCGCATGGACGTGGAGCCGTTGCCCGCAGATCCTCAGGATGCCGAGAGGCCCCCGTGCGGTGACGGCAAGCGCAGCGAGTGCGGCCCCCGCACCGACGAGCAGTCCGCCGTTGCCGACGTGGATGGAGATGTCCACGAACACGAAGGCCACCACCAGCTCGGAGACTTGCAGGAGCCAGAACGGCAACCAACGTCGCGAGGCGGCCTCCGTCGGGGACGACACGGACCCGACCTCCCCGCTCATAGGCATGGGGGAGAGCTGCTACTTAGGACGACGGGCTGGGGGTTCCGTCGCCGGGCGACTGGACCGTCGTCTGGGCCGGGGCCGGCGGGTTCGCGACGGAGACCGGGGGCGCAGCCTGGGCAGTGGATGTGGTGGACGGCTCGTCCTCGGAGGAGCCGTCGTCGAGGCCCTTCTTGAACTCCTTCTGCGCCGAACCCAATGACCGGGCCATCTTGGGGATCCGGGTGGATCCGAACACGACGAGCACCACCACGACCAACACGATGATGCCGTCCACGCCGAAGATCTCTGCTGGGGGGATGAAATGCACGTCGGGTCTCCTTTGTCGACTGCTGTCACCAGGTTAGACCTGTCCACCTTGGCTTGCTACGAAGTTGCCTTCCGGAGCAGTCGATCCTCCGGCTCTGGATGGGTGACCAGGGTCAACCGGCCAGGAAGACCCCCATGCAGAGGGCGGCCACCGAGGCCAGGGCACCGATCGCCCCCCAGATGGCTTTGCCCCGCTTCGAGCTGGATAGCTGATGAAGGAAGACGCCGACCCCGGCGATGACCACCACGGTGATCTTGATCCCGAGCACCATGTTCCAGGTATGGGACGCGTTCTTGACCGACAGGGCGCTGATGTTCCAGAACCCGGTGATCACCAACACTGCGTATGCCGGCCACAATACGCGGGCCAGGGCCTGGCCCACCTTCTTCGGAGCGTCCTCCCCGAAGGTCCGGACCGTCGGCAGCAACCCGGCCACGGTGAACTGTCCGCCCACCCAGACCGTGGCGGCGAGCACGTGGAGGATCACGCGGAAGCCACCGAGACCGGTGGCCAGGGTCCGGACGTCAGTGCCTGTCAACAGAGTCGAGGTCATCGCTGCCGCTTCCTGCTTCCTACTTGCCGGTCCAGTTGGGGCTGCGCTTCTCGGCGAAGGCGATCGAGCCCTCCATGGCGTCCGAAGACGAGAACACCTCGGGCATGGCCGCGTTGTTGATGGGCCAGCCGTCGGCATCGGGGAGTTCGCCGGCCTGCTTCATGACCCGCTTGGAGGCGCGCACGGCCAGGGGGGCGTTCTCGGCGATGGTGCGGGCCAGGGCGAGGGCCTCGTCCATCAAGGCGTCCGCCGGGACCACCCGGTTGATGAGGCCGAGGGCCAGGGCCCGACGGGCGTCGATCGGTTCACCGGTCAAGGCCATCTCCAGAGCGATGGCCGGGGGGACGCGCTTGGGGAGCCGGATCAGCCCTCCGGCACCGGCCATGAGGCCTCGCTTGACCTCGGGGATTCCGAACCGGGCCTCCTCGACGGCAACCACCAGGTCGCAGGAGAGCATGATCTCAAATCCACCCGCCAGGGCGGAGCCGTTGACCGCGGCGATGATCGGCTTGGCGAACTCCCTCTGGGCGATGCCGCCGAAACCGCCCTTGGTCCCCATGATGTCGCCCGCCTCCCCGGCGGCGAACGCCTTCAGGTCCATACCGGCGCTGAACGCCTTGTCCCCACTTCCGGTGACGATAACCACCCAGCAGTCGTCGTCCGCCTCGAGCTCGTCGAAGGCGGCGGCGAAGCCCCGGGACACGGCGCCGTTGACCGCGTTTCGGGCCTCGGGGCGGTTGATGGTGAGGATCTCAATGTGACCCTGGCGTTCACGGAGCAGTTCGGACATGGCGGTCTCCTGATGTTTTCAACGTGTGGGCAGACGGTAGCGCGCCGATCCTGCCTCGACGACCACCGGGGTGCCGACCAGGCCAGGGACGTCGAGTGCCCCCATGGCGGCGATGACCTCGTCATTGGCCGGCGCAACGGCCATGTGCCGGCCATCGGGTAGACGGGCGATCAGCGGTGCGCCGGCGGCCACCCCCTCGCCTTCCCGGATGACGGTTGCTGCCACCACGGTCGCCGTGGTGGGTGTGTCGACCTCGAGGGCCACGTCGACGGCGGTGGCATCGATGGTGGCCTGGGCCTTGGTGGTGTCGCCGCGTCGGAAGCCGCCGGGAGGGGGCGTGGCCCCGTAAATCCCGAGGGCGTGCTTGGTGACGAACCAGCCGAGCCCGGTGGCCATCCCCAGGCGGGGACCGGATCCGTCCGGTCCGCCTCCGCCCGACTGGCGGAGGCGGTCCGTCACGGTGGCGATGGCGTGGGTGGTGTAGTTGTTGCCCGGCCCCCCGAAGTAGGGGAGCCCACCGGTGACCGTCAGCCCACGGGAGTCGTCAGGGGCGATACCGAGGGCCTCGATGGCCAGCTCCACGGCGGAGGGGAAGCACGAGTAGAGATCGAGCATCTCGATATCGTCGATCCCGGTTGCCCCGTCGGGGCCGGCGGCGATCGAGGCGGCGGCGAAGAGCGCCGCTCCCGCGGCGGCGATGGCCGGCGAGCGCCCGGGGTCGGGGCGGGCGGCGGGGAAACGGACGTCGACTGCCTCGGCTCCCGACCAGACGAACACCGCCCGGTCGGTCACTCCGGCCCGTTGGGCGGCGGCCAGCGAGCAGACCACCAGCGCCGCTCCCTGATCCGATCCGAGGAAGGCCGTCATGCGCTTGGTATAGGGCTCCGCCACGATCCGATTGTCGGGCGAGGGGGTGGCGATGTACCCGGCGTTTCGGGCTTCGGGGAACCACGCGTAGGGGTTGGCCGCGGCCACGTCGGTGAAAGGGGCGAACAGCGATCCGAGGGTCCGGCGGTGGGTGGGGGCATCATGGCCGGCCCGAGCGGCCACCACGCTCTCGAACATGGGGTAGATGTGGACCGGCACCAGCAACCCGATGGCCGACTCGGCCGGCCCCACCCCCGGGCGATCGTCGCCCACCACCGGATCGGGCGGGAGACCGGGCACCCCGAGGTCGCGTTCCATGCCTGCCGCCCGTCGGGCGCGTGACGAGCGGATCGCCTCGGCCCCGGCGATCACCGTCACCGAAAGGGCGCCGCCTGCGATGTCGGAGGCGGCCCGGTTGACCAGCCACTGGGGCGTGTTCCCCCCGACGGTGGTCACCTCGCAGACCGCACCGTCGATGCCCAGTCGGCGGGCCAGTTCGCTGGCCGGAGCCGGCCCGGTGCGGGTCATGACGTCCACCACCGACAGCCGATCGACCTGCGAGCGGAGGCCCCGAACCGCGGAGAGTGCCGCCTCGGTGGCCCGTTCCATCAGGTCGACCGGGTTCACCATCTGGGTGCGCTCGATGGACTGACCCGAGGCGATGACGACGGGAATGCGTTCGGGATCGCCGATCGGCGCGGTCATCGGAGGGAGGGGGTCATCGAGAGGAATGGTCAACGTGCCGGTGGACAGGGGTGTCCTTGGGAGCGCAAGCTACCATCGCCTTCCAGCAGCATCCGATAGTTCATCCCCGCCCGACGTGGCCGGTGCGACGAGCCCTCGCTCACGGAAAGGTTGCAACGGTGTCTCCACAGACTGAGCCACGGTCTCCACAGACTGAGCCACGGTCTCCACAGAGTGAGCCACGGGCGATCCCCCAGGCGGGAGGTGGCTCCCTCCCGGCGGACTTCTTGTTCGGCGTGGCCACGGCGGGTTTCCAGGTCGAGGGGGGCTTCAACGGGCCCGGTCAACCGGCCAACAACTGGTTGGCCTGGGAACAGGTGGGCCGGGTGGAGCCGTCGGGGAATGCCGTGGGCTTCTGGGACCGCCCCGAAGAGGCGCTGGACCGGGCCGCCGCCATCGGATGCAACAGCTTTCGGCTGGGGGTGGAGTGGGCCCGGGTGTTCCCCGACGAGCGGGGGAGGGACCAAGCCGCTCTTGACGGGTACGCCCGGATCGTCGACGGCTGCGTGGCTCGCGGCATGGAGCCGCTGGTCACCCTCCACCACTTCACCCATCCGGCGTGGCTGGGGGAGGACTTCTGGCTCCGGCCGGACGCACCGGATCGCTACCGGTCCTGGGTGGAGGTGGTGGTCGGTGCGTTGGCCGGCACGGTCCGCACCTGGGTCACCGTCAACGAGATCAACGCACTGACCCTCGGGTCGTGGTTCCTCGGCATGTTCCCCCCGGGCCGATCGCTCTCCTTCGACGACGTGACCATTGCCACCGACAACCTGCTGACCGCGCACGTCCTGGGTTACGAGGTCATCCACCGGGTGCGGGACGATGCCGTGGTCACCACCAACAACACCTGCTTGAGCATCTACGAGGAGGACCGTCTACTGACCGATCTGCTCCTCTGCCGGAGCGCAGGGGTGGAGCGACATGACGTCGACCAGTGGCTCGACGAGCGGCGGAGGCAGCACGACTCCCTGCTTCCTCCGAACGGGACCGCCGAGCGTCTCCTTCGGAGCGTGAGCGCGGCCCGGTCGCCCTACGGCCGCCGGGCCACCACCCGGCAGGTGCGGCTTCCTCGCCGGGTGGTCGACGCGGTCTACGCCAGCCCCCACGAGCGCACGCTCGACGTGCTCGGCCTCGACTTCTACGACCCGATGGTGGCCCGGCACTTCCGGCTTCCCGGCCACCGTACGGCCGGGGGCAGGAACCCGTTCCCCACCCGTGCCCTCTGGGACGATCCGCCGGATCCGGATGGCCTGACACGGTGGCTGGGCGTCCAGCAAGCTCTCGCCCCGGGCCTCCCGTTCTGGGTGGTCGAGAACGGACTGTGCAACCGGGTCCGCAACGGCCGCTCCTTCCCCCGTCTCGACGGTTGGGACCGTCCG
>JADGOF010000107.1 GCA_017883105.1 Acidimicrobiales bacterium | reverse complement strand
CCGAACGCCGGTTCGGCGCTCGAAGCGAGACGGGTCGGGGGCCGCGTCGTGCGTCATTATGCGTGGCTGCGTATTCGTCGAGGGGCCGCTCGGCGTGGACTGGATGCGCCATCCGGTGATCGGGGAACGTCTGGAACTAACGATCACTCATGAGGGCTGTCGGAGGCAAAGACGAACGGTTCACTACATGCGCCGTTGTCGGTACCGACATCGCCGGATGGGTGACCGATTCGACCCGGAGCGACAACGTCGTCGAGTTCCTGGGTGACCTGGTGAAGCTCACACCCAAACACCTCGACCTCCACTGGATCGCCGACAACCTCTCGGCCCACAAGCCTGACAAGGTGGCCGAGTTCTTGGAGGTCAACCCGAGGGTGCACATCCACCACACGCCGACCCACGCCAGTTGGCTGAACCAGGTCGAGCTGTTCTTCTCGATCTTGGAGCGTCGGCCGCTCCGGCGTAGTGAGTTCGATTCCGTCGACGACCTGGCCGACAAGGTCATCGCCTTCATCAACGACTACAACCGGAGAGCCCAGCCGTTCCGCTGGACCTACGACGGCAAGCCCCTACGAGTCGCGTAAGTCACAATGATTAACGCGCGAGAGCACTAGGGTCGAGGCCGAGCACAACCGCAGCTACCGGTGCGAGAGGAGACAGACATTCTCGACCCAACCGAGAAGCCGATGGCGATCATCGATTTGCGTGACGTCACCAAGCGGTTCGAAACGCCGGCCGGGACGGTCGTCGCTCTTGACCGAGCGAGCCTCTCGGTGGCGGCAGCCCAACTGGTCGTCGTCCTCGGCCCCTCGGGCAGCGGCAAGACGACCCTCCTGAACATGATCGGCGCGCTCGATACGCCAACGGAAGGCCTCATCGACGTGGGGGGCAAGCGAGTAACGGATCTCAGTCGATCTCAGCTCTTTGGCTTTCGACGTCAGACGGTGACGTTCATCTTTCAGGCGTTCAATTTGTTTCCCGAACTGACAGCCTTGGAGAACGTGCGCTTCGGTGCCGAGGTCTCCGGGCATCGTTCGGCGTCCCAGCTGGCCGTCCAGATGTTGGAGGATGTCGAACTCGGGGACCGGGTGCAGCACTTCCCCCACGAGCTGTCCGGGGGGGAACAGCAACGCGTCGCCATCGCTCGCTCGCTGGCGACAGGAAACCCCGTCCTTCTGGCCGACGAGCCCACCGGGGAACTCGATTTCCGCACGGGTATCCAGATCCTCCAACTGCTCCGAGACCGGACGAACGACGGGAAGACGGTCGTCGTGGTGACGCACAATCGGGAGATCTCGCGCATGGCGGACCTGGTCATCGAGCTCAGCGACGGACACATCATTTCGTCGGCGCCACCATCCGGTGGAACCGTCGATGCAACTGAACTGCGCTGGTAAGGGCGGATGGGCATGAGCTTCTGGCTCCGCTGGTCGTGGCGGGACCTTCGCGGGCGGCTTCTCCAGGTGGTGGCAATTGCCGCCATCATCGCGCTCGGATCGGGGATCTACGCCGGTCTGGGCAGCACCTCGGCGTGGCGCCAGCAGTCACTGGACGCCAGCTTTGCCGGCTTGGCCGCACACGACATCGAGGTGTCACCGGTAGCCGGATTCTTCGTCCCCCAGGACCAGTTGCTCGGTGCCGTGCGCTCGGCCGGAGGCCAGGGTCTCAGCACCGTCGAAGCGCGCCTGGTGGCCGATCTTCCCGTCCGTGCCGGAAGAGGAGGGCAGATCCCCGCGGCAGGGGTCGTGGTCGGGGTCGACCTGGCCCAGCCGGTCGAGATCGACCGGTGGAAGGTCACCGCCGGTCGCTCTCTTGGACCGGGAGATGCACAGGGGTCCTCGGTGCTGCTCGACGAGCACTTCGCTGATGCGCACCACCTGCCTCCCACGGGAACCATCGTGATCGCGGGAACGCCGGTCCGCTATGTGGGGACGGTTCTCGAGCCCGAGTATCTCAATACGACGACCACCTTCGGCACGACCATCCAGGGGGCCGCCACCCGGGCGGTGATCTTTGCGCCCATTGGCCTCGTGCAGCGGCTGGCCGACCAGCCCGGCCAGGCAAACGACGTCGTGGCCCGGGTCCGCAGCGGAGAGAGCATCGACCACGTGGCCGCCACGCTGACGCACAATCTGCCGATCACCCTGCCCAATGTGGCCATGACGGTGGCGGTGCGCAATGACGATCCGATGACGCTCGCCCTCTATGACGAGATCATCAGCGAGCAGAAGATCTTTGATGTATTCGCCCTGCTCATCCTGGCCGGCGCGGGCTTTGCGGCGTTCAACCTCACCCGCCGGGTGGTCGAGGCTCAGCGTCGGGACATCGGTATCGCCATGGCTCTCGGTGTTTCGCCGGGCGAGATAGCGATACGGCCGATCATCCTGGCAGCTGAAGTGGCGGTGGCCGGGGTGGCGCTCGGCGTGCTCGCCGGCTGGGGGATCGGGATCTGGGTCCTCGGCATCTTCCGGAGCGAGGTGCCACTTCCTATCTGGCACACGCCTTGGCAGGGCGGGTTGTTCCTGCGCGCCGCTGTACTCGGCTTGGTCATCCCGCTGGCCGGGAGTGCCTACCCAGTGTGGCGAGCCGTCCGGGTCGCCCCCACCGATGCGCTCTTGCCGCCCCACCTTCGGAGTGGCCGCCACCGGGGGAGCGGACTGCTGAGGAAGCTCCCGCTTCCCGGGAGCACCATGGCGCAGGCACCCGTCCGCCGGATTACCATCGCACCCACCCGGTCGGCGATGACCGTTCTGGCCATCGGCCTGATCCTCGCGCCGCTCCTGGCAGCCCTGGGCACCACCGACTCCGCCAGCGCGACCATCGACGCGGGGACGCAGATCCTGTCAGGAAACAGTGCTGATCAGCTCTTGGTCAGCCTGACCAACTATCAGCCGTCGACGGCACCGGCGGTGTCTGCTCTCGTCGATTCACCATTGGTGGCCAAGTACGCCCTCGGTCTGAACACTGGCGGCTATCTGCTCCGAGGACATACGACCGTCGCCGTGTCGATCAGCATGGTCGACCTCTCCGACCCGCTCGTCGCCCCCACTGCTGTGGCACGGCAGAAGATCGCCCCAGGTGGCATCGTTATCGCGACGAAAGCGGCAGCTGACCTCGGTGTCGGGCTCGGCGGGGATATTGTCCTACGCCATCCGCTCGCCCAGGGCTCCGGCTACCGGTTCGTCGACACTGTGGTGCCCATCCGCGCCATCGTGGACAGCCCGTATCGGTTCGTCGCCTATATGGATCTGCGGGACGAGCCCATGATGGGCCTGTCCGGCATCGTCAACACCGCGACGCTCGTGCCCCGGCCTGGTGTCTCGATCAACGCCCTGCAGCGCAGGATCTCCTTGCAGCCCGGAGTCGCCTGGGCGCTGCCCGCCAGTACGCTGTCCAACACCATCCGAGACATCTTGGGCCTGGTGACCGGCCTGTTTGTCGTACTGCAGATCGTCATCGGAATGCTGGCCTTCCTGGTCGCGTACAACAGCACGAAGATCGGGAGTGACGAGCGTGCACGGGAACACGCCACGATGATGGCTTTTGGCGTTGGCGTGCCTCGGGTGGTGCTGATCGGAGTGATCGAGAGTGTGCTCCTGGGTGTGATCGGCATTGGCGTCGGATTGGGCGTCGGGCTCCTTGTACTGCACTGGGTGCTTGGCACGGTGTTCCCGGCGGCCGTGCCCGAGTTGTCGGTCCTACCGGCGGTGGCCGCATCCTCCTTCGTGATCACCGTGGTCATCGGGCTGGTGGCCACGGCGTCCGCTCCCACGCTCGTGGCCCGTCAGCTCGAACGAATGAACCTTCCGAGCACGTTGCGCTATGTCGAATGATCGCCCGCCGCAGGTGTTCGTGGCCCACGACCAACGTGTTCACGAGGGCCGGTCAACTCGACCGAGCGAAGTTCTGGTGCCGGTTCCGCAGCTTCTAGTGCCTTGCGAAGATGAATACGAGCGGTGTGACGGCCATCATGGCGACGAGTCCCAGGGCCAGCCAGACCACGAGCCGTCCATATCTGCTGCGCCCCCGGTGTTGGATGAAGCCCCATTCGCCTTGGGCCATGCCGGCAGGGCTAAACGGATCAGCCTCGAATCCCGAACCAGACTCGGGCCACATAAACGGGGGTTCGGCTGCGATTCGATCCGACGACGGCCGCGAATCCTCCTGAACCAACTTGCGCCTTGGCTTCCTTGGATGGATCCCGCTTGACCCCACGCCATCAAGGTTTGGACATCTTGCTCGGCGCGCCGACAGCTTATGGATCGACCGGCCGCCATCCTCCGGAGGCCCGTCATGCGCCTGGTCAGGGAAACAGCCGCCAGTCGAAGTTCAGCTCCGTCTGCCCGTCGACGTCGACCCCCACGTGTAGCACCGTGTCGACGGATGCCGCAACTGGATGTTCGATGCGCGGATCGCATTGGACGGTTCACAGATGAGGCCCGCAACTATTCGGAGATCGGGCGCATTGCAGGGAGCACCGAACGACGTGACAGAACGACGACCGTCGCACTCCAGACCTCAGCGCAATACGGCACCTCGGATGCGCTCGCGATGTGCAAGCAAGCTCGGCGTAGGCTGGCATGGGCCATGCCCCGTCCCATTGGTCAGGGGCACCCAAACCCCGGATTCGGTGACGGTTGTTTGCCTGACCGCCCGTGGTATTGCTGATTGCGACGGGGCAATGTCCCACAACGAGCCGCTCAGCCGGCGGGTACACGAGAGCAGGTCAACACCAGCTTTGGGTGGGAGCAGATCCGCCCGTGCAGACCAGAGCGCACCGGTGAGGGAGGATGTTCGCATGGAAGGCCAACTCCAGCACGTCTCGATCCACGGTCACGACATGGCGTACCGGATGGAAGGCAGCGGTCCCGTCCTTCTGCTCCTCCACGGCATGGCCGGCAGTTCCCGGACCTGGCGAGACGTGATCCCCCGGCTAAGGGATCGCTTCACGGTGCTTGCACCGGACCTCACCGGTCACGGTCAGTCCGAAAAGCCCGTCGGGGACTACTCGCTGGGTGCCTTCGCGAGCGGGATCCGTGATCTCCTCGAAGTCCTCGGCATCGACCGGGCGACCGTCATAGGTCAGTCCTTCGGCGGTGGCGTCGCCATGCAGTTCGTCTACCAATACCCTGAACAATGTGAACGTCTCGTTCTGGTGGACAGTGGTGGTCTCGGACGGGAAGTCAACTGGATGCTTCGGCTCATGGCGTTGCCGGCAAGCGAGTACGTGATGCCGGTGCTCTTTCCGTCGTTCGTCCGCGACTGGGGGGACGGCCTGTTCCGGATGATCAATGATCGGGGAATCCGCCTGGGTCGCATCGCCGAGATGTGGAGCGCCTACGCTTCGTTGGCCGAGTCGGACAACCGCCGAGCGTTCGCACGCACCATCAAGTCCGTCATCGATCCCGGTGGTCAGACGGTGAGTGCGATGGACCGGCTCTACTTGGCATCTTCGATGCCGACCCTAATCATCTGGGGCGACCGGGATGGCATCATCCCCGTGAGTCACGCGTACGCCGCCCACCAAGCCATACCCGGGAGCCGGCTGGTGGTCATCGAAGGCGTGGGCCACTTCCCTCAGATCGAGGCGCCAGAGCAGTTCGTCGACGCCCTCGTCGACTTCATCGATACGACCGAACCCGCCCATCTCGGTGCTGAAGATCGCCAACGGATGCTCCGAGAGCGGTCCGAGATGGCCCAGCTATAGCCTCGACGAGTCGGTTGGATGCACCGGCACCGACGGCCGGGCTGGCGTCGGCGTCGGCCGCTCTCCGATATCGAGGCGATGCATCGACAATCCACTCAGATCGTGCGTACAGAACTGCTGGCCCCCGACGTTGTCAAGCAGCGCAGAACGGCACCTCGGGTGTGCTCGCGGCTTGCAAGCATGCTCGGCGTTGGGCAGCTTGGGCCACGCCGCGAACCGGTGATCGGGGGCAGTGCGTGCGCAGGAGGGGCGGCGTCAACTGGCCAGCAATGACATGCTGAACGAATGGAAGAGCAATACCGAATGCGTGCCAGGGGGGTGCTCGCTGGCGGATTCGGAATCCAGTCGATCGGGTTTCTGCTCTGGTTCATCCAGGCGATACATGTGGACACGGTTTCAGCGCTCGTCTACTTGGCATCGACTCCCGTCGCCTACGGCGTCCTTGCATGGGCCTGGTGGACATTGACTGGAACGTTAGGAGACCGTGCCACTGACGTGAACGATCTTCGCCATGCCCTGAGAGGATTTGCCGTTGCGTCGGGAGTGCTCGCCATTGGATTCATTGCGCTCACGGGCGCCATGGCAGGAGGCTCGCCGAGCGGAACCTCCACGGCAGGTGCATGGATCGAGGTGGTCGGCACGGGTGTAGCGACACTGGGCTTCTGGCTCTTAGCAAATCGCTCGGTGGCCGTGGTCGAATCGAATGCTCAGTAATCGCCCGACAACCGGTGGTCAGGGACACCCTGCGGCCTTCAGTTCCTATGGCGATTCCAGTTCGTTATTCAAGTCCCACGGTCCGGCGATATACCCCGGCACGCCGGTCCCGGAGAGGTTCCAGGATTCGTAGTGCGTCCTGGTGGCAACCTCGATGCGAACGTCGTGGCCGAAGTCAACTGTCAGCGTTAGTCCGTCGAACGTCACTCCCTGAACTGTCCGACCGAACATCGTTACGACTGGTCCTAGCGTCGTCACCTGGCCGGGTTGGATGTCATGCCACTTCCGGTCTTCGGCCTTGTATCGAAACGGAGCCTCGATTACGAGTTCTGCATTGACCCTCTCATCCTGATACGGCCCATCCACGAGGACGAGTCGGACTTGGTAATCAATACCGACCTGGCGAACCTCGCAGCCAACAAGGGCACTGAAGTCTCGGTTCGCCATTCCTCCATAATGCCCCCGCTGGACCATGCAGCGACAGAGGCTTGGGGTGCTGATCCGGTGGTCTAGGGCAGCCGTCATGGCGATCTCGACGTGGCAACCTATGGGCATGGACCCGTTTCACAACATCACCCTCGGACCGGACGGTGGTCCTTACCCCTGCCCTTGCTGCCGATACGTGACACTCTCCGAGCGGGGTGGTGACGAGATATGCCCGGTTTGCTTTTGGGAGGATGACGGCCAGGGCGATCACGATGCAGACGTGGTCCGGAGGATGTCCCGACCGGTGTGGAACTTGGGTGACGGCCTCGAGCAGCTGAGCTATGCGGCCACCTCCTTCTCAGGACAGTAGTTAGAGGGTGTGA
>JADGOF010000106.1 GCA_017883105.1 Acidimicrobiales bacterium | reverse complement strand
GGGCGACCACCACGATGGCGAAGTAGTACTTGGTCATGAACGCCCCGGCCGCCACCAGGCCGGCCAGCACCCAGTGCCGGTGGCGCGCGGCGATGAACGACCACACGGTGAAGGCCAACGCCAACGAGTCCGGATAGTCGGCCAAGAGAAAGAAGGCGGTGGGGAAGGCGACCAGCAGCATCACGGCCGTCCCGGCCTGGCTGGGCCCGCCGTCCAACCCGGTCAGATAGACGAGCCCGGCCACCGCCACCACCATCGCCCCCGCGCTTACCAACTGTCCGGTGGCGTACAGCCCGGTACCGAGGACGGCATGAGTGAGCCAGATCAGCGCCGGGTAGAGCGGACCGAAGGCGATGAAGCGGGGGAGGCTTCCGCCAGCGGCCCCCGCGGCGTGGGCGGTCGGATAGCCGTGCTGGGCGATCACCAGGTAGTAACCGGTATCCCACCGGTTCCAGACCGTGATCAGCACGTCCGGTTTGCGGGCGACGATGTGCGGGAAGGAGGTGCCGTAGACGCTGACCAGGGCGACCAGATCGCTGATGACCCGCAGGGCCACCGTGACGCCGACCGCGATGCCGAGCGGCCTCTTCCAGATGGTGACGAGCGCGGCCCACTGGTCAGACCTGGTTATTTGCCGTCGATGGGCAACGGCCTCGGCCACGAATGGGGACACTACCGCATGGGTACCGGACCGACCGGGGTCGCCGGGGGGCGCGATGGGTTCCACCACGATGGGCGCCCTTCACGGCGCGAGGAGGGGGCGCTCTGGCCCGGTCACGACGCCCGTCGACCTACTGATCAACCATGCCGTCCACTACTCTCCTCGGTGTGCAGACCGACCCGATCAAGCAACAGCGCAACCTGGTCACCGAGCTACCCGGGCCGAAGTCGAGGGCGCTCGATCGGCGCCGTTCCGCCGCGGTGGCCCACGGGGTGAGCTCGAGCTTCCCGGTGTACGTGGCCGAAGCCTCGGGGGCCATCGTGGTCGACGTGGACGGCAATGCACTGATCGATCTGGGCTCCGGTATCGCCGTGGTCAGTGTGGGTCATGGTGCGCCGCGGGTGGTCGAGGCGGTGCAGTCCCAGGTGGAGCGATTCAGTCACACCTGCTTTATGGTCACGCCCTACGCCCCGTACGTTGAGGTGTGCGAGACGCTCAACGAGCTCAGCCCGGGCGACCATGCGAAGCGGACCGCTTTGTTCAACTCCGGAGCCGAGGCTGTGGAGAACGCGGTGAAGATCGCCCGTCACGTCACGGGCCGACAAGCGGTGGTGGTATTCGACCACGCCTACCACGGCCGCACCAACCTGACCATGGCCCTCACCGCAAAGAACATGCCTTACCGGGACAAGTTCGGGCCCTTCGCCCCCGAGGTCTACCGGGTACCCATGTCCTATCCGTACCGCGATCCCGACGGGATGACCGGCGAGCAGGCCGCCACCCGCGCCATCGAGCAGATCGAGCGCCAGGTCGGAGCGGACAACGTGGCCTGCGTCCTGATCGAGCCCATCCAGGGCGAGGGCGGTTTTGTGGTGCCCGCTCCCGGCTTCCTGCCGGCCATCGCCGCCTGGTCACGCGAGAGCGGCGTGGTGTTCGCCGCCGATGAGATCCAAACCGGTTTCTGCCGCACCGGCGACTGGTTCGCCTGCGATGCCGAAGGGGTGGTCCCCGATCTCCTGACCACGGCCAAGGCACTGGCCGGTGGGATGCCCCTGGCCGCGGTGACCGGGCGGGCCGACTTGATGGACGGCGTGCACGCCGGCGGCCTCGGTGGTACCTACGGAGGCAATCCCGTGGCGTGCGCCGCCGCCCTGGCCTCGATCGAGACCATGAAGCACGAAGACCTCATCGGTGCAGCCCGGAGCATCGGGGCGGCCGTCGAACAGGTCCTCCGACCCCTGCAAGCCGCACATCCGGCCATCGGCGACATCCGTGGCCGGGGGGCCATGATGGCCATGGAGATCGTCCGGCCCGGCACGACCGAGCCCGATCCCGTTGCCACCCGCCGCATCGTCCACGCCTGCCACCAGGCCGGCGTGGTGGTGCTCTCCTGCGGAAGCTACGGAAACGTCATCCGGCTCCTTCCCCCGCTGGTCATCGACGACGCCCTCCTTGTTGACGGGCTCGACGTCCTGACCGGAGCGATCACCGAGGTCCTAGCCGGCGCGGCGATCTGACCTTCGACGGTTGATGGGCTTTCGCCCACCATCACTCAGCGATGACGAGGAGGCAGTGCGGCCTGGGCGGAGGCCAGTCCGGCATCGAGCAACCGGATCTCGTGGTCGGCGTCGCGGGTGAGCTCGCGGACCCGCTGCCCGGTGGCGTCGCTGGCCGACACCACCGCGGCGCGCTGGACGTCGGAGGCGGCCTGCATGATGTCGCGGGTCTGCGAGGACACTTCCACCGGTACCGGCCCTGCCATCTCGACCCGCAGTACCTTGTCGAGATCCATCGCCGCGGCCTGCAACCGCCGGCACAGTGACGGCAGGTCCGCCGTCGGAGCCCCTGCTTGGTCAGCGGCCCTAACCGCGGCATCGGCCTGATCGACCGATCGCCACATCTCCTTGCGGACCCGTCGCGCCGTCCATCGGTTGACATCGTCCGCCGACGCCGGCGCACCGCCGCGGCGCCTCGAGGCGGTGATCTCCCAGATCGCCATGGCTAGAACCACCGGTCCGTGGGAGTGGAAGGCTCTCCACTTCCGGCGGGCGAACCGCCAGAGGACGAAGCCGCCGATGGCCGCCGCGGTCAGCGCGAGGCCGAAGAACACCACCACGCCCGCCAGGATCGGCACCCACATCGAAGCAACCACCCCTTCAGTGTAGAGGGAGTACCCGGCCCGCAGGCATCCCCCCGATCCCTACTCCGGGTGGCGGGGACCTCCCGGACCACGATCGAGGAGGAGATCTTCCATCTGCCGGAGGGAGTGCGGGGAGACTCCCGAGGCCACGGCCCACTCCCACGCCCCGCCGAATCGTCCGTGCAGCAGGTGGAGGAAGCGCTCCATGGTGGCGGCCTCCACGCCGAAGCGCGAGGCCGGCACCATGGTCAACCTCGAGGCGAATGCCGGATCTGCCCGATAGCGCTCCATGATCAGCAACATCCGGCCCGCAGTGATCACGTAGTCGGCGACGATGACCCCGGGGTCCACCCCCAGGATGTCGAGCACCAGTGCGGCCAACACCCCGGTGCGGTCCTTGCCTGCTGCGCAGTGGAACACCAACGGACACGAGCCCGGCTCACCCAGGAGGCCCAGGGCCTCGACCAGGGGCTGCCGGCCGACCTCGAGGTACCAGAGATACCGCTCGGAGAGGTCGTCGCCCGCCGGGGCCGCCATCGTCTCTCCCCCGGCCTCGCCCTCCCGGACCACAGACAGGTGCCGGTAGGCGATCGGCTCCGGTTCGAGAGGTCCCCGGCCGGTGCGGGCAAGTTCCCGCTCGGTCCGCAGGTCGATGACAGTGGTCAGTCCCAGTGACCGGAGAGTGGCCACGTCGGCGACGGTGAGCTCATGGAGGGTGTCGCTGCGGAACAGCCTCCCCCATCGGGTCGACTGTCCGTCCTTGCCGGCATACCCACCGAGATCACGGAAGTTGTAGGCGCCGTCGAGCGGGATCAGGCGTACGGGGGTCTCCACCTGCCAATCATGACGCAGGACGATGGCTATCGGCACCGCTTCCGGAACCCGCGGCCCTGGCCTCGCCCAGTTCGGTGAGATCGCGGCGGAGGTCGGCCAGCGCATCGACGATGCCGCTCGTGGCCGCTTCGATCATCGACGGTGATCACCAGGGCCATGCGAAGGCCGACCACCACGGCCGGTCGGCCCGGCGCCAGGGTGAAGAGATCGCTGAATGGCCGGGATCGGAGCGACTCGAGCGCAGGGGCCGGAATGCGTGGCTCCGGCCCGGACGGCCGCGGATCGCTGGACGGTCCGCTCATCCCGTGATGATCGCCCAGATCCGAAGCCTGGGGTGAGACCACATGCAAGCAACAACCTGCCCCGTCCGGTAGCTCCTGCGCCACCCGGCCACGATCGACCAATTCACCGCGGCTATCGGCGAGAATGTCTCTCGAACCGGTAGAGGACAATGGCGAAAGTGCCGACCTCCCGCCGGTGCCCGAATCCCCCCAGATCCAATGATGAGGAGTTCCCCGTAATGAAGGCCCTTGCCACATGGTGCGTCCGCCATCGCCTCATCGTGGTCCTCCTGTGGCTCGCTGCACTGGTAGGGGCCACCTTCCTCTCCGCGTCCATCGGCACCGCCTATTCCAACAGCTTCTCGCTGCCCAACACCGAGTCGACCCAGGCGCTCTCCCTGCTGGAGTCGGCCGCCCCCAGCGTGGCCGGCGACCGCGAGCAGATCGCGTTCCACACCACCGGCGGCGCCTTGGTCACCGACCCCTCCGTCGAAGCCTCCATCAACACCATGTTGGCCAAGGTGAAGCAGGTGCCCCACGTCTCGGTGATCGCCAGCCCGTACGGGCCCGGCGGTTCGACACAGGTGAGTGGGAACGGCACCACCGGGTTCGCCACCGTCACGTTCAACAGACAGTCACAGAACATCTCAACCACATTGGCCAAGCAGTTCGTGGCCACCGCCCAGACAGCCCAGGGGGCCAATCTCCAGGTCGCGGTGGCCGGCCAGGTGGCCGAGTCGGCGGACAAGCAGTCCTTCGGCGGTTCCGGACTCGGGATCATTCTGGTCGGGATCGTCCTCCTGCTCGTCTTCGGCTCCGTCTTCGCCATGGCCCTTCCCCTGGTGTCCGCCCTGGCATCGCTCGGCACAGCCATCGGAGTGATCGGCTTGCTCAGCCACCTGCTGAAGATGCCGCAGTTCTCGACCGAGCTGATCCTGCTGATCGGTCTCGGGGTAGGGGTCGACTACGCCCTGTTCATCGTCACCCGTCACCGGCAGGGCCTCATCGCCGGCACCGACGTCGAGTCCTCCATCGTCACCGCCGTCAACACCTCGGGACGCGCCGTGTTGTTTGCCGGGATCATCGTGTGCATCGCCCTCCTCGGCATGTTTGCCCTCGGAGTGTCCTTCCTCTACGGCCTGGCCATCGCCGCGGCGATCGGCGTTTCGTTCACCATGATCGCCGCCCTGACCCTGCTCCCTGCCTTCCTTTCGTTCATCGGACCCCGGGTGTTGAGCAGGAAGCAGAAGAAGGGCCTGGCCGCCAACGGCCCGAGGGTGATCGGGGCCAGCACCAAGGGATTCTGGCCCAGGTGGGCGGACTTCATCCGCGAGCGCCCAGTGCTCCCGGCGCTGGTGGCCCTCATCGTGGTGGTCCTGATCGCCCTGCCGTTCTTCTCCCTGCGCCTGGGCTCGTCCGATCAGGGCAACGACCCGACCGGCACCACCACCCGACAGGCCTATGACCTGCTGGCCACCGGCTTCGGGCCCGGCTTCAACGGTCCGCTGCTCCTCGTGACCGAAAACACCGGACAGGGCAACACCCAGGCGCTCGACCAGCTCGCCGCCGCTGTGAAGAGGCAGCCCAACGTGGCCAAGGTGGTCACTCCTGTGTCGCTTCCGGAGAAGAACGGCAAGACAGTCTCACTGATCACCGTGTACCCACAGTCGTCCCCTCAAGCGGCGGCAATCACCGACCTGATCGACCATCTGCGGCAACAGACCATTCCCGCCGCCGTAGCCAACTCCGGCGTGCAGGTCTACGTGGGCGGCAATACCGCCATCTTCGTCGACTTCGCGCGTGTGTTGACCTCCAAGCTGCCCCTCTTCATCGGCCTGGTGGTGGTGCTCTCGTTCCTCCTGCTGGCAATGGTGTTCCGGAGCATCATCATCCCTCTCACCGCCGCGGTCATGAACCTTCTCTCCATCGGGGCCGCCTTCGGGGTACTGGTGGCCGTGTTCCAGTGGGGATGGTTGGGATCGGTCTTGCAGGTCAATCGCCCGGGGCCGATCGAAGCCTTCCTACCGGTGATGATGTTCGCCATCCTCTTCGGCCTGTCCATGGACTATGAGGTCTTCCTCATCAGCCGAATCCAAGAGGAGTGGCTCTCGACCGGGGACAACCGCACCGCAGTACGCAACGGGTTGGCTGCCACCGGCAAGACCATCACCGCCGCCGCCCTCATCATGATCCTGGTGTTCGGCTCGTTCATCCTCGGCGGTGTCCGGGTCATCAAGGAGTTCGGGCTCGGACTGGCCGGGGGCATCCTCATCGATGCGGTGCTCATCCGGATGGCCATCGTCCCGGCGTTGATGTTCCTGTTCGGCAAGAACAACTGGTGGTTCCCCGGTTGGCTCGACCGCATCCTGCCCCACGTGTCGGTCGATCCGGAGCTGCCCGAAAAGAGCGGAGGACCGGAGAATCCGAGCGGACCGGCTGCGCCGGCCGAACCGGAGCCGGTACCGGTCTGAGGTAGGTTCGGCGGAGAACCGCACCATCGAACACCGGGGGAATCACATGTCCGACTTCGTCATGACCATCGGGGGAGACTCGGTTCCGGCGACCAGCTCCTTCGGCGTCGTCAATCCGGCCAACGGCGAGGTGTTCGCCCATGCTCCCGAGTGCACACCGCAGCAGCTGGACGCGGCGTTCGACGCGGCAGCCAAGGCACAGCGGGACTGGAAGGCCGACGAGAGCGTCCGGCGTGCCACCCTGGTGAAGATGGCCGACGTGCTGCTGGTCTCGGGTACCGAGTTGGCCCCGATCCTCACCGCCGAGCAAGGGAAGCCGCTCGGTGACGCCAACATCGAGGTCTTCGCCTCCGCCATCTGGTGCCAGTACTTCGCCGGCCTCGAGACACCGCCGCAGATCATCCAGGACGATGCCGAGGCCATCGTCGAAGTGGTGCGAAGGCCGGTCGGCGTGGTGGCCGCCATCACCCCCTGGAACTTCCCCCTCACCCTGGCGTTCTGGAAGATCGCCCCGGCCCTGTTGGCCGGCAACACCTTGGTTCTCAAGCCGTCGCCCTTCACTCCCCTGGCCACCTTGAAGACGGCCGAGCTGCTGCGCGACGTCATGCCTCCGGGGGTCCTCAACGTGGTCAGCGGCGGAGACGAGCTGGGCGCCTGGATGACCGCACACCCGGTCCCTCGCAAGGTCAGCTTCACCGGCTCGATCGAGACAGGAAAGAAAGTGGCCAAGTCCGCCGCACCGGACCTCAAGCAGGTCACCCTGGAGCTGGGAGGCAACGATCCGGCCATCGTGGGCAAGGCCATCTTCGCCGGAGCCTTCAACAACAACGGCCAGGTGTGCTCGGCCGTCAAGCGGGTGTACGTCCCCGAAGCCCT
>JADGOF010000105.1 GCA_017883105.1 Acidimicrobiales bacterium | reverse complement strand
CCTCACCGGGGCCACCATCAGCTTCGCCCACGGCATCATCCACCCGTACTACACGGTCGCCCTGGCTCCGGCCATCGGCGCCCTGGTCGGCATGGGCGGCTTTACCCTGTGGCTGCGCCGGAAGGAGATCTTCCCGCGGGTGGCCCTGGCCGTGGCCATCGTGGCCAGCATCGCCTGGGCCTTCGTCATCCTGGGCTGGAGCCCGCAGTGGTATCAGGCACTGCGCTGGGTGATCCTGGCGCTGGGTGTGGTCGCCGCTCTGGGCATCGCATTGGCGCCCAAGGCCCGGGGCGTCCTGGCCGCCGGGTTCGCCGGCCTCGGCATCGCCTCGGTGCTGGCCGGACCGGCCGCCTACTCGCTCACCACGGCGGCGACACCACACAACGGTGCCATCCCCTCCGCCGGTCCGACCATCCGAGGGGGCAACGGCTTCGGTGGGCCGGGCGGATTCGGGGGTGCCGGAGGGCCCGGTGGCCTCGGCCAGATTCGCCGGAACATCGCTGGCAACGGCATCACCGTGCCGCCCGGCTTCACCGTTCCCAATGGGGCCAGGCTGCCCAATGGGCTCGCCATTCCCCCGGGGGCGTTGAGGAACCGTGCCGGAGGCGGGGCCTTCGCCGGCGGCGGGTTCCCAGGTGCCGGTGGTACCAGGCGGACCGGAGGCTTCGGCGGCGGCAACGCCGGAGGGCTCCTCAACGGCTCCACCCCGGGTAAGCAGCTGACTGCCTTGCTCAGCGCCGACGCATCCAACTACTCGTGGGTGGCCGCGGCCACCGGGTCGAATACCGCTTCGGGCTACCAGTTAGCCACCGGTGATCCGGTGATGGCCATCGGAGGATTCAACGGGACCGATCCCACGCCCACCCTGGCCCAGTTCCAGCAGTTCGTCGCCGAGGGCCGCATCCACTACTACATCAGTGGCGGCGGGTTCGGGGGCGGAGGCACTTCCGGGACGTCGCCGTCCTCCCAGATCTCCTCATGGGTGAGCAGCCACTACACGGCCAAGACCGTCAACGGTGTGACCATCTACGACCTAACGGCTCCCACCTCGTAGCCGCCCTCGGAAGACCGGCCTGCCGCCCCACAAGCAATCACGGGAGAGGTTCGAAGCAGCCGTGATGACGACACCGCGGCCACCCGAGAGCCGTGCGTCGCACATCGGGGTCGGGCACATGGGTCTGCAGAATGCGTAAGCGGGGAGCGTGACGATGGGTGGTGGACACGATCTCGAGGCGATCAAGCAGCTGAAGGCCCGGTATTTCCGACTGATGGACACCAAGGACTGGGACGGCTTGCGCGACGTTTTCACCAGCGATGTGGCCATCGACATGTCCGCCGAGGGTGGTGGCGTGACGCACACTTTCTCCGACTTCCTGCCCTTTCTGCAGAACGCCATCGGCGGGGTGACCACCGTTCACCACGGCCACATGCCGGAGATCACTCTGACCTCCGAATCCCAGGCGACCGGGATCTGGGCGATGGAGGACATGCTCTGGTGGCCCGAGAACGGTCCGTTGCGTCACATGCATGGATACGGGCACTATCACGAGACCTACCGCAGGACACCGGACGGTTGGCGTATCGCATCCATGACCCTCACCCGTCTCCACCGCCTTCTGGAGCCCTGACCCAGTCGGCCCCGACCAGACCCGACGGCGTCGCCACCGCTGGGCCATGATGGGCGGCGACGACCTGGACTCATGACAAGGAGACCGCAATGGCGATCAACGTGACGCCGATACCCGGCCTGGATCCCGACATCAACGCCCTCCGCCGGAAGACCGCTGATTTCATCAACAACGAGATCCTGCCCAACGAGGAGATCCTGTGGAGGTCACGCCGTGGGACCGACCTGACCGGGGAGGAACGCGAGGTCGGTCGGCGGGAGAGCATCGAGATGCGCGAGGAGATCAAGGCCAAGGTCAATCAGGCCGGCCTGTGGGCCCCGCACCTGCCCAAGGAGTACGGCGGCATGGGCCTCGACTTCCTGGCCCTCGCCTACATGTACGAGATCCTCGCCTACGCCATCGGCGCGGCCACCCTGTTCGGGATCGCCGCACCTAACTCGGGGAATGCCAGCATCCTGGTCAAGTACGGCACCGAAGAGCAGAAACGCAAATGGCTGCTCCCCCTGATCGAAGGGGAGATGGAGTCCGGTTTCTCCATGACCGAACCAGACCACGCAGGCTCGGACCCGCGCTCCATCGAGACCGAAGCCGTCCGCGACGGCGACCACTGGGTGATCAACGGGCACAAGTGGTTCACCTCCAACGGCATCGACGCCAACTTCTTTATCGTCATGTGCCGGGCCAACGACCCGAGTGGCGAACTGGGCACCCCGGGGAGCATGACCCAGATCATCGTGCCCACCGACACAGCCGGCGTGAACATCATCCGTGGCATCGGCATCTTCGGCCACTCGACATCCGACCACTGCGAGATCAAGTACGAGGACGTGCGGGTCCCCATCGAGAACACGCTGGGCCTGGTTGGCCAGGGCCACCAGGCCGCTCAGGACCGGCTCGGTGCCGGGCGGGTCTACCACTGCATGAACTCGGTCGGTCAGATGTGGCGGGCCTTCGACCTCATGGTCGAGCGCACCCTGGTCCGTCAGGTCCACGGGGGCCTGCTGAAGGACAAACAGTTCATCCAGGGGTTCATCGCCGAGAGCTACATGGACGTGCAGTCCGCCCGGCTGATGACCATCAACGCCGCCGAGAAGGTGACCAACGGCGACCCGGATGTCCGCACCGCCATCTCGGCCATCAAGGTCTTCGTACCAGCCGCCTATCACCGGGTGGTCGACCGGGCCATCCAGGTGTGGGGCGGGGCGGGTGTGAGCAACGATCTCCCGCTGGCCCAGATGTATCTCACCGCCCGGGTCTTACGCCTGGCCGACGGTCCCGACGAGGTCCACAAGATCCTCATGGCCAAGAACATCATCCACCGCTACGAAGACGGGCAAAGCTGGAACTTCGGCAACTGACCTCCTTACCGCGCGGTCAGTTGTAAATAGATTGACTCCGAGCGTCCGAACCTTCACCGTGTGACCTCAGAGGGCGAGGGCAGAAGCCGCGGCCTGTCATCGGGGGAGGACCCATCATGGAAGAACAACAGACATCGCCGCGTCGCGGGCTTTCCCGCAGGTCGTTTCTTCAGGCTGCAGCCGGCACCGCGGTGGTCGGTGCCTCCGGGGTGATGGGGTGGACTCCTGCCTTCCGGATCCCTGTCGCCGGCGCGGCGACCATTCCGACCCCTCCCGGGTTTCCCTCCTCGATCAGCCTCTACCAGCAGGCGTACACCAACTGGTCGGGCGAGATCGTCATCGATGGGACGTGGACGGCGGCGCCGGCCACGTCGGCCGATGTGGTGACCATCGCCAACTGGGCATATGCCAACGGCTGGAGAGTCCGGCCCAAGGGCAAGGGGCACGGCTGGTCGCCCCTCATCCTGCCCGAGGGCAACTCAAGCGGCGACTACTTGCTGGTCGACACCACCCAGCACCTGACCAATCTGTCGATCAACACCTCTGGCTCACCAGCCACCGTCACCGCCCAGACCGGCGTGACCATGGACACCTTGTTGTCCAGCCTCGCTGCCAAGGGGCTCGGGCTCACGGCCAACCCCGCCCCGGGCGACCTCACCCTCGGTGGCGTGCTGGCCATCGGCGGCCACGGCACCGCCATCAAGGCAACCGGCGAGACCGCACTCTCCGGCAAGACGTACGGTTCGGTCAGCAACCAGGTGCTCTCCCTCACCGCAGTGGTCTGGAACTCCACCACCAGCCAGTACGCGCTCCGGACGTTCAGTCGAAGCGATGCCGGCATCAAACCCCTGCTCGTCCACGTGGGCCGGGCATTCGTCACCGACGTCACCCTGCAAGTCGGTGCCGACGTCAATCTCCAGTGTGTCAGCTCCTGGACGGTCCCTCAGAGCACGCTGTTCGCAGCACCTGCGTCCGCCGGGTCCCAATCGTTCCAGAGCCTCGTGCTGTCGTCGGGCAGGGTCGAGGTCATCTCGTTCCCGTTCACGACCTTGCCATGGCTGAAGGTTTGGAAGATTGCCAAGTCACAGCCGTTCTTGTCGAACAAGGTGTCGGGTCCGTACAACTACGCCTTCGCCAACACGGTGTCGACAGGCGAGTCCCAGTTCATCGCCAGCCTGCTCAAAGGTGTCACGTCGGGAACGCCGGCATTCGAGAACGCCGAGATGGCCGCCGTCGGCACTGGCCTCTTCTTCGAGGGAACCGGCAACATCTGGGGCCCGTCGCGCTACTCGACGTTGTATGTGAAGCCGACCACCTTGCAGGTCACCGCCAACGGCTACGCCATCTTGACCAACACCGGTTCGATCCAGCAGGTGGTGTACGACTTCTACACCTACTACACCAACCTGGTCAGCCAGTACGCCGCCAACGGCCAGTACCCGATGAACGGTCCGACCGAGTTCCGAGTCACCGGCCTCGATCAAACCAGCGACGTCGTCATGACCGGAGCCCAGCAACCCCAGCTCGGGGCCCTGCGCCCCCGACCCGATCAACCGACGTGGAACTGCGCGGTGTGGATCGATGCCCTCACCATTCCCGGAACTCCGTATGCCGACCAGTTCTACGCCCAGCTCGAGGCGTGGATGCTTTCCCACTACACGGGCTCCTACGCGGGAATCCGCTTCGAGTGGTCCAAGGGTTGGGCGTATACAAACAGTGCCCCTTGGACCAACACGACTGCCTTGGGAGCAACCATCCCGGCGATGTACACCACGGGACAAGCCTCGGGTGACGGGTGGTCTGCCGCCCTTGCCACCCTGGACTCCTACGACCCTCACCGGGTCTTCGCCAGCCCGTTCCACGACCAACTCATGCCCTGACCGGTTGCGGCTGACCGCGCCTGGCGGACGGTCAGCCGCTCCCTCGGGGCCCGCCGGGCTCTGCCACAGCCCGCATCTTCTCAGCACCCGCGGCGAATGAGCGTGCCCGCCAAACCAGACGCTGGATCATTCGGTGATGGAGGTAGTCGACCACCACGTCCCAGCGGTAAAGAAACGCCTCGGTGTGATGAGCGGTTCGCTCGGCATAGGCCGCCACGACGTCGGCCGGTAGATCGGGACCCAGGTCGGTCACACCCGACAACGCGGCAATCAGATCCCTCTCGAGGGCGCGGACGTGGCCGACATAGAGCGGCAGCACGACCGAGAGGATCGACGGGGGCGTCCCGATCTCGATGAGTTGAGCAATGGCCTGCAGCACGCTCACTTCGCCACCGTCGTACTCAGCAGCGCCCCGTTCTTCCGGGCCGGCGAGGAATCCCGACGATGCAAGCTCGTCGACCAACGTCGCGTCGAGGCCGGTCTCTTCGACCAACTGTTGGCGATTGCGGGGTCGCCGATCGGTGCCGAGCACACGGTCGAGCATCACGAACTGGCCGGCGTCGAGCATGCGCTTGATGGCGCTGAGCGTGAAGTTGGCCGCCTTCAACTGTTGGATGCGGGCCAGGCGATCGAAGTGGTGCAGGCTGTAGGTCATCGATCGACCCATTCGGCGTCCGGGGGGCAGCAGACCGTCACGCTGGTACAGGCGCACCGTGCCTACGGGCACGCCGGCACGGCTGGCGAGTTCGTCGATCCGCCATCTCGTGGCGCCCCCCGTGGCGGTCATGGCCAGTGATCCTAGAGGAAGTGCCCGATACGTTCCGAGGTCTCGTCGACCGCCATCGAGGTGGCTCTTCTCTCCCGAGCGCTTCGGCGCGGTTCGTGTCAGGCTAAGTGTGAAACCCGATCTGCCGGCTTCCGACGAGCGATCAGCGTGGCCGCCGGCCGACACCGCAAGGAGTCCGTTATGCCGACCGTCGAGAGCTATCAGCCCGGGACACCCTCGTGGGTCGATCTGGCCAATCCCGATCTCGCCTCGTCGGCCGTCTTCTACTCGTCGTTGTTCGGGTGGGAAGCGGTCGAGCTGGGACCAGAGGCCGGCGGTTACCGCATGTTCGAACTGGGTGGCACCCCGGTGGCCGGTGGCGCTCCGATCATGATGGAGGGACAACCCCCGGCCTGGACCACCTATGTCTCGGTCGACGACGCAGACCAGACCATCGCCAAGGTGAAGTCGGCCGGGGGCATGGTGTTCGTCGAACCGATGGATGTGCTCGACGTGGGCCGCATGGCCGTATTCGCCGACCCGACCGGCGCAGCCATCGCCCTCTGGCAGCCAAAGGCCCACAAGGGAGCGGGGATCATCAACGAGCCCGGTGCCCTCACCTGGAACGAACTGAACACCCGCGACACCGCCGCCGCCACCGCCTTCTATCGCGACGTGTTCGGATGGGGGACCGACGTCAACGCCACACCGGCCGGCGACTATGCCCAGTGGACCCTCGACGGGCGGCCGATCGGCGGGATGATGGCCATGCCCGCGGACGTCCCTGCCGAGGTTCCGTCCTTCTGGCTGACCTACTTCGCCACGGCCGACTGCGACGCCACTGTGGCCAGGGCCACCGAGCTGGGTGCCACGGTCACCGTGTCGCCGATGGACATCGTGCCTGGCCGGTTCTCCGTGCTCACCGATCCCCAGGGAGCGATCTTCGCGGTGATCGCTCTGGCATCCGCTTAGCCGGCGAATCGACCCGTCACGAAGCGCGAAATGAGGAAGTAGCTGGCCGGGATGAAGAGGGCCAGGACGGCCCGTTCCCTCCAGGGGTGCCGGTCCACCCACCGGGCACCTCCGATGAACAGGGGGAACAGCGCCAGTACTTCGCGCGTCTCGCTGTAGAGGATGGATTGGAAGGTGAAGATGCACACCGCCAGTCCCAACATGATCCCGTACGACCGCCGCACCCGCAGGAACGAGTAGACCGCCACGACGACCAGGAGGAGGACGGTCACCGCGTCGAACAGCTCCATCACGCTGGCCGTGCCCGTGTCCAAGAATCGCAGATGGACCAGGTCGCCGGCGGTTGTCCAGGCCAAGGTCCACGGAAAGGCGAGGTGGCGGCCCCACAGGGACTGGACGTGGACGAAGGCCAGGGCGTCGCCGTAGCGGTGGGCCGAGAAGACCATCCAGGCGATGCCTGCGGCCAGCGTCGGGGCGACGACCTCTGCCGCCCACCCGAGGGAGCGGCGCCGTGGCACCGCCTGCCCGCTACTCCCCGACCGGGCCTCCCATACCTCGACCAGTAGGGCGACCACCACGATGGCGAAGTAGTACTTGGTCATGAACGCCCCGGCCGCCACCAGGCCGGCCAGCACCCAGTGCCGGTGGCGCGCGGCGATGAAC
>JADGOF010000104.1 GCA_017883105.1 Acidimicrobiales bacterium | reverse complement strand
GCGCGGAGGATGATCTCCACCTCGTCGTCGATGATCTGGCTGGTGTGCTCGGAGTAGTCGCGGGTGTGCATCAGGTCCTCGCCCAGAAACACCTGACCCTGTGAACCCCAGGCCATCGGGCCGATCTTGTCGCTCATGCCCCACTCACGGACCATCTTGCGGGCCAGCTCGGTGTTGCCGACCAGGTCGTTGCTGGCCCCGGTGGACAGATCGCCATAGACGAGGAGCTCGGCGGCCCGACCGCCCATACGTACGGCCAGGGAGTCTTCGATGTGCTGGCGGGGGTGGATGTGACGCTCCTCCATCGGGAGCTGCATGGTCACACCAAGGGCCATCCCCGTGGGAAGGATGGTGACCTTGTGCACCGGGTCGGCCTCGGGGAGGACGTAGGCCAGCACCGCGTGACCACCCTCGTGGAAGGCCACCCGCTCCTTCTCCGCTCCGGACAGGACCAGGCTCTCGCGCCGTGCGCCCATCAGAACCCGGTCGCGCGAGGCCTCGAAGTCCATGTTCTCGATGACCTTGGACCCCCGTCGCACGGCGTGGAGGGCGGCTTCGTTGACCAGATTGGCCAGATCGGCGCCGCTCATGCCGGGGGTGCCTCGGGCGACCTTTCCGAGGTCGACCGTCGGATCGACCTGCTTGTCCTTGCAGTGCACCTGAAGGATGGGCAGTCGCTCATCGAGGTCGGGGAGCGGTACCACGACCTGCCGGTCGAAGCGGCCCGGGCGCAGAATGGCGGCATCCAGGATGTCGGGGCGGTTGGTGGCCGCCATCACCACGATCCCCTCGGTGGGATCGAACCCGTCCATCTCCGAGAGCATCTGGTTGAGGGTCTGCTCCCGCTCGTCATGCCCGCCACCGAGCCCTGCGCCCCGCTTGCGGCCGATGGAGTCGATCTCGTCGATGAACACGATGGCCGGGGCCTGCTTGCGGGCGGTGGCGAAGAGGTCGCGGACCCGGCTGGCGCCCACCCCGACGAACATCTCCATGAAGTCGGAGCCGCTCACCGACATGAAGGGCACGCCGGCCTCACCGGCGACGGCCCGGGCCAGCAACGTCTTGCCGGTGCCGGGAGGGCCCACCAGCAGGATGCCCTTGGGAATACGGGCGCCGATCTCCTTGAAGCGGGCCGGGGTCTTCAAGAAGTCGACGACCTCACTGATCTCGAGCTTGACCCCGTCGTAGCCGGCGACGTCATCGAAGGTGGTCGACGGGCGTTCGGTCGAGTACAGCTTGGCCTTGGACCGCCCGATGGACATGATGCTTCCCATTTGCCCTTGCGCCTTTCGACTGATGTAGAAGAACACGGCGCCGATGAGGAGGAAGGGCAGGATCCACCCGAGGAGGCTCACTAGCACGCTCGACTGCGGCGTGACCAGGTGGTAGTTCGACCCGAGGGGCTTGAGGGCGTTGAGCTCGTCGCCGTTCACAGGATTGGGCCCGTTGACCGTGTACGAGTCGCCGTTGCCCAGGGTGCCGGTGATCACGCCGGTGGCCTGGTTGACCGTAGCGGTCTTGATCTGCTTGCCCTGGATGTCGGTGAGGAAGGTGTTGTAGGTGAGCGTGCTGGCCGAGGTCTTGTGCACCAGGGAGGGAATGATGAAGACGGACAGCAGTGCCACTACGACGACGACGTAGATCACCAACCGGCTCTTGTTCTGCCCGGGCGCATCCTGGCCGGTCCCACCAGGGGTCGGCGGGCCGCTGGGCATGTTGGGGTTGGGCGGAGTCACCCCTTCATGCTATTCGCGCCAGGTGGCAAATGACGCATCGGGCCGGGTGATCCGTGTGCCTGCTCCCGGCAAACGGGATTCCATCGGTATCGTGGAAGGGTGATCGAGCGGTCCGAACAAGGTGCGGACTCCGCCGCGACACATGACGGCACCCCTGTCGGCATCCCGGCACCCGCTCCCCCGGCCGGCGCACCGGCATCAACGGCCATGACGCCACCTCCCGGCTGGGCACCGCCGTCGGTGCCACCACCTGGATGGGCACCGCCCCTTCCGCCCCCCGGTGCGGCGTCGAACGCCGCTTCGGTCCCCGACGAAGGTGGGCCTGGCCACTCGCTCGGATGCCGCCTGGCTGGCGGTGCGGCCCCGGCCACCCGTGGGTCGGCGTGGATGTGGTTGCTCTTCGCCGCTCTGGGATTCTTGGGCGGACAGGTCGTGGCGGCCATCTTCGTCACCCTGGCCGCCGCCGTCAGCGGCAAGTTGGGCACGCTCAACGCCATCGCCCACCTGACCGAACCCCCCACCTGGTACATCGTGTCCACGCTGCTCGGCCTGTGGGCGGGGTTCTTCGGCGCCGCATGGCTGGCCACCGCGGTGCGGGGGACCCACAGCCTGGCGCGGGACCTGGGTTTGCGATTCCGGTGGATCGATCTGATCGGCATCCCGATCGGCGTAGGGGGGCAGATCCTGGTGGCCCTGATGTACGTCCCCATCGCCCACCACGTGCACAATTTCAATCAACGGTTCAATGCACCCGGTCAGCGGTTGATCGGGGGGTCGCACGGCATGGGCTACACCGTCATCGCCATCTTGACCATTGTCGGTGCCCCCTTCTTCGAAGAGCTGTTCTTCCGGGGCGTGCTGCTCCGGGCGCTGGCCCGCCTGTTCGGGACCATCGGCGGCTGGGTCGGGCCGGCATTGGCCATCATCATCAGCGGCATCCTCTTCGGGCTGGCCCACGCGGAGTCCCTCCAGCTGCTGGGGCTCGCCGTGTTCGGGATCATCCTCTCGTTCGTCTCGTACCGGACTGGTCGCCTGGGCATGAACATGGTGGCCCACGCCACCTTCAATCTGGTGGCGGTGACCGCGGTGGTGGCGCCGTTGACGATCCACGCCGGGGCGCTGTTCTGACGTGGGGTGGCGCTGAAATGACAGCCCCCGTCGATGTCGCTCCGTTCGATCGACCGGCCGCCGTGGTCCTTGCCCGACCGCGACCGGTCCATCCGCTGGTCCATCGCCTGACCCGGCGGTCGTCGTGGCCGGCGTGGACCACGCTGGCCACGGTGGTCGGCGTGACCCTGGTCGCCGTCAGTCAACTCCATCCCTCGTTGCTGTTCGCCTCGACCACCACCGCCGGCGGGGACACCGGCGCCCACGTGATGCTGCCCGAATATCTGAAGTCCCACCTGCTGACCCACGGCCAGCTGACCGGGTGGGACCCGGAGTGGTACGACGGGTTTCCGGTCTATACCTTCTACTTCCCGCTGCCCGGGCTGATCACCGTCCTGTTCAACGCGGTGGTGACCTATGACGTCGCCTTCAAATTGGTCACGGTGCTCGGAACGCTCCTCCTGCCGGTGTGTGCATGGGCCTTCGGCCGCCTGGCCGGACTCCGGAACCCGGCCCCGGCCTGCGTGGCCGCGGCCACCCTGCCGTTCCTTTTCGAGCCGAGTTTCTCCATCTACGGCGGCAACCTGCTCTCCACCCTGGCCGGAGAGTTCTCGTTCTCCCTGAGCCTTTCGCTGGCTCTGCTCTTCCTCGGAGTGGTGGCCTCCGGCCTGCGGACCGGTCGACACCGGGCGCTGGCCGCCGTCCTGTTCGCGGCGACGCTGCTCTGCCATCTGCTCCCCGCACTCTTCGCCGCTGCCGGTGCAGTGGTGTGGTTGGTCCTCGACTCCGATCTCCCCTCAGCCGTCCGCCGCGGAGTGGCGGGCCGGTTGGCTCGGCGGCGGTGGACCCGGCGCCTGCTCTGGTCGATGGTGGCCGGTGCCGTCGGTGTCGGGCTCACCGCGTGGTGGCTGGTCCCCTTCGCCACCGGTCAGGACTACACGACCAACATGGGCTACACCAAGGTGTTGGGCTTTCCCCATCTGTTGTTCCCGGGTTCGGCCCGGTGGGTGCTGGCGGCCGACCTCGTCGGCCTGGTGGCCATGGTGGTCCGTCGCAACCGCGTCGCCCTGTTCCTTGTGGCGATGGGATCGATGTCCGCCGCCGCGGTCTGCCTCGATCCGGCGAACAAGCTGTACAACGTCCGCTTCCTGCCTTTCTGGTTCCTGTGCATGTACCTGATGGCCGGGTACGCGTTGGGCGAGACGGTCTCGGCTGCCGCCCGGTGGAACCGCCGCCGCCGGCTCGGTCAGTGGGTGTTGGTGATCCGTGAGCGCCTCAACCGATTGGGAGAGGTGGACCCGGGATCGAGCCGGCCCGCGTCCGACCCGGCCTGGCAGCCCGGGACCCGCATCAGCCGGTTCAGGCGGCCGGCTCCCGACGGGAACCCTGCCGGTGCGGTGGTCGGGCCGTTGATCGCCTTGGCCGCGGCCTGCCTGGCGGTGGTGCCCCCGCTGGTGCTTCCCGCCACCGCCCTCAGCCAGGTAGGGGTCATCGTGGGGCCCGACCAGCCCAGCGCCTGGGCCAAATGGAACTACATGGGCTACGAGCGCAAGCCCGACTTTCCCGAGTACCGCTCGGTCTTCCAGATGATGGTGAAAGTGGGAGCCACCCAGGGCTGCGGCCGGGCCATGTGGGAGTACGACCCGTCGCTCAACCGGTTCGGCACCACCATGTCGCTGATGCTCTTGCCGTACTGGACCAACGGCTGCATCGATTCGATGGAGGGGCTGCTCTTCGAGTCGGCGTCTACCACGCCGTTCCACTTCATCAACCAGAACGAACTGTCCGACTCGCCGTCCAACGCGGTGGTCGGCCTTCCCTACGGTGGCCTCAACGTGGCCCTGGGGATCGAACATCTCCAGCAGCTGGGGGTGAAGTACCTGCTGGCCTCCTCCACCTCGGTCCAGCAGGCCGCCGCCGCCGATCCGAACGCCACCTTTGTGGAATCCAGCGGACCGTGGAACACCAGCTACAACGGGGCGGCCCTCACTACGACCTGGAAGGTCTACCGGATCAAGGACTCGTCACTGGTGCAGCCCCTAACCAACCAGCCGGTGGTGTGGAAGGGAGTGGGTCCCAGCCAGAGCAGTTGGTTGAACCCGGCGGTGGGCTGGTACGACAATCCCAGCCGGTGGAGCGTGGTCCCGGCAGCGGACGGCCCGTCGGCCTGGGCGAGGGTACCCATCGGCGACGAGCATCCGACTGCGGTGCCCGAGCCCGCCACAATCGTCACCGCGGTGTCCCAGACGGACAACTCCATCTCCTTCCACGTCAACCGGGTCGGCACACCGGTTGAGGTCAAGACGTCGTACTTCCCGAACTGGCAAGCCACCGGGGCAGACGGACCGTGGAGGGTGGCGCCCAACCTGATGGTGGTGGTCCCCATCGGCCACGACGTGACGTTGCACTACGGCAGCTCCGCGGCCGACAAGGTCGGCCAGCTGATCTCACTGGCGTCGGTAGGGGCCGCGGTGGTCTTGGCGGTCATCGGTCGCCGGACCAAGCGCTCCCGCATGTCCACCGCCGCTCGGATCTCGTGAGCACCGCCGGTTCGACGGCGCCGCCACTCGGGATGTTCCCCTTGTCGACCGTGTTGTTCCCCGGCGCCGGGCTCCCGCTCCACGTCTTCGAGGAGCGTTACCGATCGCTGATGACCGACTGCATGGACGGAAACGGGGAGTTCGGGGTGGTGCTCATCGCCCGCGGTTCGGAGGTGGGAGGGGGTGATCAGCGATTGGATGTGGGCACCGTGGCCCGGATCTCCCAGGTGGCCGAGTTGGGCGACGGCCGCCTGCTGGTCGTCTCCATCGGGGTGCGGAGGCTCCGGGTGAGTGCGTGGCTGGAGGACGACCCGTACCCACGTGCTCTGGTCGGCGAACTTCCCGCCATCACCTCGGTCGACGACGGCCGACTGGTGGCCGCGGCCGAATCCTCCGTGCGCCGTCTGCGCTCGCTGCTGTCCGAGCTGGGAGATGTTCCCGCCCTCCCCCACGATCTCGATCTCCAGCACCTGCTGGTCACCGTCGAGCTCGGAGCCCGGATGACGCTGCTCACCGAACTGTGCGACGCCAGGTCGGGCGATGTCATCGGCCTGCTGACCGGCGGCGACGGTGCCTGACCGCCGGACCGAACCTGCATCACCCGACCACGGGTCGCCCGACGGCTACGGGATCTCGCTCGTCTCCACGTAGCCGGTGATCCCCTCGGCCAAGCCCTGGGCGGCCTGTTGGCGCCATTGGGGACTCTCGGTGAGGCCGCCATCGGCCGGATTCTGCATGTTGGCGCATTCGATCAACACCTTGGGCACCGTGGTGAGGTTGAGCCCGCCCAGATCGCTCCTCTGGTCGATGCCGCTGGAGCCCGAATAGTCGGACACCGGCTCGCCGGTGGACAGGCCGAAGGCGTTGCGGACGGTTTGCGCCAACAGCGCGGAGGCGGGCACGATCGAGGTGTTGTCGCTGATCGCACTGATCACCGGTGCCGGTTCGATCACGTCGAATCCACGGCCGGGCACCGGCCCACCGTCCCCGTGGATGGAGATGGCCACCGTGGCGCCGGCCGCGTTGCCGATGGCGGCCCGGGCGTTCACACACGGGCCGACGCCGGAGTCGTTGGTCCGGGTCATGACCACGGTGGCCCCCTGGGACTCGAGCAGCGACTGTAGGCGGGTGCCGACGTCGAAGTTGAAGGCGTGCTCGGTGTAGCCGGCAGCGGTTTCGGTCCCGACCGTGTCGCAGGACTCGGTGAACCCACCGCCGTCGATGGGCTGATTGATGAATCCGGGGTCGTTGCCGTTGCCGCCGTCATGCCCCGGGTCGACGGCCACGATCTGCCCGACCAGCGGGGGCACGTAGACTCCACCCTCGTAGGTGGCCTGCCCGTAGGCGTAGACGCTGCCGTCGGCCGAGATGATGCGGTACCCGGTCCCTGTGGCGCTGCCGATGGCCGTCGCAGCCCGTTTGAGGTGCCCGGCGGCCGATCCGTAGAAAGGCGCACCGAAGGCGAACACGCCGCCGTCGCCGGCCACCAGCCAGTACCCCGGTTGCACCGGGTCGACCAGCATCGCCACCACCGGCGAGTTGAGGGTCATGGCACCGGTCGAGCCACGGAACCGGGCGTCGCCGAAGGCGAACACCCCGCCATCGGATGCCGTGAACCAGTAGCCATGCCGGTCGGGGGTGCTAGCCATGCCCACGATGGCCTTGTTAAGCGGCCTACCGCCCATGGAGCCGTAGAAGGGTGCACCGAAGGCGAACACGCCGCCGTCGGCGGCCGTCAGCCAGTAACCCCCGGAAGCGGCGGACATGCCGACGATTGCCTCGTTGAGGGGACGGCCACCCATCGAACCGGAGAATCCTGCGTCCCCGTAGGCGAAGATCCCGCCGTCGGAGGCGACCAACCAGTAGCCGCGCCCGTCCGTTGTGGCG
>JADGOF010000103.1 GCA_017883105.1 Acidimicrobiales bacterium | reverse complement strand
GGGTGCCCCTCATCGCCGGGGTCTTCCTCACCGGTGTCTACGGTGGCTACTTCGGTGCCGCCCAGGGGGTCGTCCTCATCGCCCTGTTGGCCATCTTCATCGACGACGACCTGCAGCGCCTCAACGGCACGAAGAACGCCTTGGCCCTCATCGTGAACCTGGTGGCCGGCCTCCTGTTCATCGCCACCACCCACATCGCCTGGTCGGTGGCGGGGCTGATCGCCGTGGGGTCGACCATCGGCGGCCAGGTAGGAGGCCGGATCGGACGCCGCCTGCCCGCGCCGGCCCTCCGGTGGACCATCGTCATCGTCGGCCTGGGCGTCGCCCTCGGGTTGGCCATCGAGTGGCATTGAGCACCAGTGGCACGGAGACCGCCCGACCCGACCGGTAGGGTCGGCGGATGACCGACCCCGTCACCCGCACGCTGGCCCAGGTGGCCGGCGCGCTCCCCAGTGGCGGTGAGACCCGGGACGGGCAGACCGAGATGGCCCGTTCGGTGGCCCGGTCGATGGCCGAGCAGCGCCATCTGGTCGTCCAGGCCGGCACCGGCACCGGCAAGTCCCTGGCCTATCTGGTACCCGCGGCCCTGGCCGACGAGCGGATCGTGGTGGCCACGGCCACCAAGGCGCTGCAGGACCAGCTGGCCACCAAGGACCTCCCCCTGCTGGCCGGGGTCATCGACCGCGACCTCTCCTTCGCCGTGCTGAAGGGGCGCAGCAACTACCTGTGCCGGCAACGGGTCGTGGAGATGGGAGGACGGGGCGAGCAGCTCACCCTGCCGTCCGGGCCGGCCGACCCGCCCGATGCCGACGACCACCTCCCCACCTCGGACAACGATGACCCGGCCGACCTCGGCACCCTCGGCGCCCAGGTGCGGCGCCTTCTCGAGTGGGCCGAGGTGACCGCCGTCGGTGATCGGGCCGAACTCGACTTCGAACCGCACTTCCGGGCATGGGCCACGGTCTCCACCTCCGCCCGCGAGTGCCCGGGCGCCTACCGGTGCCCTTCGGGCCGGGAGTGCTTCGCCGAAGAGGCCCGGGACCGGGCCGCCGAGGCCGACGTGGTGGTGGTCAACACCCACCTCTACGGCGCCCACCTGGCCAGCGGTGGTGCCGTCCTGCCACCCCACCGCGTGGTCATTTTCGACGAGGCCCACGAGGTCGAAGACGTGATGACCGACAGCCTCGGCGTGGAGATCGGCCCCGGGCGCTTCCGGGCGCTGGCCGCCTCTGCCCGACCGCTGGTGGACACCGGATCATCGAGTGCCTTCGACGCGGTCGACGCCGTGGCCGAGGTGGCCGACACCCTCCACCGGGTCCTGCGGCCACTTGCCGGCCAGCGGGTCCTCGCCGGCACCATGGGTGGCCGCACCGGGCACACCGACGAGGAGGCTGCTCCCGACCGGGCGACCCCCGACGACGAACCCCTGGGGCTCGAGCTCGGGCTGGACGAGCCCCGCCCCCCCACGCGGGCCGCCAGGGCGCCGAAGAAGCACTCCCGCACCGTCACCGCCGATCCCGGTCTGGCGGACGTGCTGGCCCTGGCCACCGGTCGGGTTAGCCGGTTGATGGACGGCCTGCGCCAGGCCGCCCGGGAGGCGGGTGAGGACGAGTCGTCGGCCACCCGGTCCCGACGGGACCGGGTGCTGCTGGCCGCCGGTCACCTGGCCGGTGACCTGGCCCGTCTGACCGCACTGTCCGATGACGAGGTGGCCTGGGTGGACAGCGGGGCCCGCTCTTCCAGCCTCCGGGTGTCCCCCATCGACGTCGGGCCGTTGCTGGCCGAGCGGTTGTGGAGCATGGTGACCGGGATCCTCACCTCCGCGACCGTGCCCATCGGCCTGGCCGAACGACTGGGCCTTCCCGACGGGGAGACCGACACGCTCGATGTGGGCAGTCCATTCGACTACCGGGAGCACGCCATGTTGTACGTGGCCCAGTCCCTCCCGGACCGACGGCGACCGGAATCAGAGCCGGCGCTCCATGACGAACTGGAGGCCCTGATCAACGCCGCGGGCGGGCGCACACTGGCCCTGTTCACCAGTTGGCGGGCCATGCATGCGGCCACGGAAGCCCTGGGCCGGCGCCTGGACTTTCCCCTGCTGTCCCAGTCCGACCTGCCCAAACCGGCGCTGGTGGAGGCCTTCTCCCGGGACGAGCGGGCCTGCCTGTTCGCCACGCTCGGATTCTGGCAGGGGGTGGACATACCCGGCCGCACCCTCAGCCTGGTGGCCATCGACCGCATCCCCTTCCCCCGGCCGGACGATCCAGTACTGCAGGCTCGTCGCGACCGCGCCGGTGCCGGGGCGTTCGGTTCGGTCGACCTGCCGCGGGCCGGCACGTTGTTGGCCCAGGGGGCCGGCCGGCTGATCCGCTCCGCACAGGACCGTGGGGTGGTCGCGGTGCTCGACAGCCGGTTGGCCACCGCCCGCTACCGGGGGGCGCTGCTCGCCCGCGTGCCCCCGATGAAGCGTTCGGTCGACCGGTCCGAGGTCGAGGCGTTCCTACGCCGCATCACCGCCGACGGCTGAGGCGGTTCCGGCGGCCTCTGGATGGGGCAAGCCGAGGGCTTCGAGATCAGAAGCCGAGGCGGTCGAGGGCGTCTTCGCGGTGCTGCCACCGCTTCTCCACCCGGACGAAGAGCTCGAGATAGGCGCCGGGGGGCATCTGCTCGCGAACTGCGGTCCCCACTTCCTTGAGGGTGATCCCCCCTTTGCCGATGACGATCCCCTTTTGGGAGTCGCGCTCGACCAGGATCTCGCAGCGGACCCGCGGCCACTCCCACTCGGTCACCCGGCAGGCGATGCTGTGGGGGAGTTCGTCCTGGACCCGGTGGAGCAGCTCCTCGCGGACCAGGTCGGCCACCCAAAAGGCTTCGGCCACGTCGGTCACCATCCCCTCGGGGTAGTAGCGGGGGCCCTCGGGCATCCGAGCCACCACCGCGTCGACCAGGGCGTCGACCCCTTCGCCGGTGGCCGCCGAGATGGGGAAGAACTCGACGGGGACCGGAGCACCGCCCTGGTCGCGGTCGATGCCTTCGATCACCGAGGCCACCTGGGTCAGATGGGTCAGGATCCCGTCGGGACCGACCCGGTCGATCTTGTTGACCACCACCAACAGGGTCGGCTCACCCGCCCCGTCGGGACCGTCGGTCACCAGCTCGCGCTCGAGGGCGGTGGCCCGAGCCATCGACCGCACCCGGCGGGCCGACTGGGTCAGCACCATCTTGTCGCCCGGCCCCACCGCACCGGTGGCCTCGACCATGGCCACCACGACATCCACATCGTCGAGCGACGAAGTGGCCGATTCGTTCATTCGCTCGCCCAACGCAGTGCGGGGTTTGTGCAGGCCCGGTGTGTCCACGAAGACCACCTGGGCATCCGGGCGGTTGAGCACGCCACGTACCTGGGAGCGGGTGGTGTTGGGCCGCGGCGAGGTGATGGTGACCTTGGTGCCGACGATGGCGTTGACCAGGGTCGACTTGCCCACATTGGGGCGGCCCACCACGGCGACGAATCCCGAACGGAAGACGGTCACTCCTGTCCGCCCAACGCGTGGTCGGCCATCGGAACGATCCGGACCCGTTCGATGCGGCGGCCGTTGACCCGGTCCGCCACCAGGCACAGCCTGTCCACGGTCACCGACTCCCCCTCGTCGGGGACGTGGCCCAGCAGATCGAACACCAACCCTCCCACCGTGTCCCATGCCCCGGTGGGCAGCCGGCCGTCGATCAGGTCGTTGACCTCGTCGACCGGCAGTCGGGCGCTGACCCGGATCTCGCCGCCCCCGAGGTCCTCGACCGTCGCCTCCTCCACATCGAACTCGTCGACGATCTCCCCCACCAGCTCCTCAATGAGGTCCTCCAGGGTCACCAGGCCGGCGGTGCCGCCGTACTCGTTGACCACCACGGCCAGGTGGAAGGTCTCGGCCTGCATCTCCCGCATCATGTCGGATACCCGCTTGGTCTCCGGCACGAAGTGCGTCGGACGGAGGTGGGCGCGCACGGCATCGGAGCCCTGTCCCGCCCTCACCGTGCGGATCATGTCCTTGGTATAGGCGATGCCGACCACGTCGTCGACCTGTTGGTCGACCGCGGGCATCCGGCTGAACCCCACTTCGAGGGCCCGTTCCAGTACCGACTCGACCGTCTCGTCGGCGCCGATGGTCACCATGTCGGGACGGGGCACCATCACCTCGCGCACCACCGTGTCACCGAACTCGATGATCGAGTGGATGAGGGCTCGCTCCTCGGTCTCGATCACCTCTCCTTCGAGGGCGACGTCGGCCATGGCCAGCAGCTCGGACTCGGTCACATGCGCCCCGAGGTAGCCCCCCTTCTGCCCGATGAGCAGGTTGGCCAGTCCGATGAGGGCGCCCGACACCACCCGGACCGGCCAGAAGTGCACCAGGGCCGACACCAGCGGGGCGCTGAACAGGGCAGCCCGTTCGGGATGCCGCACGGCCCAGTTCTTCGGGACCGCCTCACCGAGGACGAAGATCACCACGATCTCGAACACGGTGGCCGCAGCCACCCCCCAGGCGCCGAACCAGTCGGAGGCGAGGACGCCAACGAAGGTGGCCACCACCAGCTGACAGATCAGCACCAGCAACAGCACCGGGTTGAGGAACCCTTGCGGATTCTCGGTGAGGCGGACCAGGACCTTCGCCCCCCGCCGCCCTTCCTCCACCAGACCCAGGGCCTTGACCCGGCTCATGCGGACCAGGCTGGTCTCGGCCAGCGCCAGCAACGCGGAGGCGGCCAGCAGCACCAGCACCACCGCGATCAAGATGACGTCGGCCCCAGTGAACGTGCCGGTGGCCACCGGTGCGCCGATTGCCCCGGTCATGGATCCACGCGGTAGAAGCGAGCCAACAGCTGCTGCTCGCGTTGCTCCATCCTTTCGGCCTCGGCATCGACCACGTGGTCCATGCCGAGGAGGTGCAGGAGGCCGTGCACGACCAGCAGGGCGATCTCGTCGTCGAAGGTGGCACCGTGTTCGACCGCGTTGAGCGCGGCCACCGCCGGGCAGATCACCACGTCCCCCAGCAGGACCAGGCGACCGGTGTCCGCCTCGATCGATGCGGGACCGGTACCACCTTCGTCGGGAGACCGTCCGCTCCGGTCGGCCTCGTCCTCGATGGGAAACGCCAGCACGTCGGTCGGACCTTCCTTGTCGAGGAACCGCTCGTTGAGCGATGCAATGGTGGCCTCGTCCACGAACAGCAACGAGACCTCGGTGTCCCCCGTGATCCCCTCGGCTTCGAGCACCGAGCGGGCCAGTGTGGACCAGCGCCCGATGGCCACCGGGTGGTCGGCCTGTTCGTCGGCCGAGTAGATGTCAACGGACACGGGAGTCGTCCGCAGGTTTCTGGCGCTCGTAGGCGGCCACGATGTCGGCCACGATGCGGTGGCGCACCACGTCCCGCTGGGTGAGATGGACGAATGCGAGGTCGGGCACCCCGGAGAGGACACGATCGAGGCCTACCAGCCCGGAGCGGCCCCCCGGCACGTCGATCTGGGTAATGTCCCCGGTGACCACCGCCTTGGAGCCGAATCCGATCCGGGTGAGGAACATCTTCATCTGCTCGGGACTCGTGTTCTGAGCCTCGTCGAGGATGATGAAGCTGTTGTTGAGCGTGCGCCCCCTCATGAAGGCCAGGGGGGCGACCTCGACGGCACCCCTGTCGATCAGCCGTTGGGCCCCCTCGGGTTCGAGCAGGTCGTGGAGGGCGTCGTACAGCGGGCGCAGGTAAGGGTCGACCTTGGCCATTAGGTCGCCGGGCAGAAACCCCAGGCGTTCGCCGGCTTCCACCGCCGGGCGGGTGAGGATGATCCGGTTGACCTGCCGGGCCTGCAGGGCCTGCACGGCCAGGGCCACGGCCAGATAGGACTTTCCGGTACCGGCCGGCCCGATCCCGAAGGTCACGATGTTGGAGGCGATGGCGTCCGCGTACTCCTTCTGCCCGCCGGTCTTCGGGCGCACCGCCCTCCCCCGGGACGACCGCAGCAGCTCGGAGGTGAGCACCTCGGACGGTCGCAGATCACCACCCATCATGTCGATGGTCCGGTGCACCTGGACGGCATCGAGACCTTGTCCAGACTCGAGCAGGATGATCAGCTCTTCGAACAGTGCGGCCACCCGCTCGGCGCCGTCACCCTCGATGGAGATCTCGTTGCCGCGCACCGCTATCCGGACACCGTCGAACGTTCCCTCGATCAAGCGCAGCAACTCGTCGCGCTGGCCAAGGAGGCCGGCCATGAGATGGTTACCGGGAACGAGGATTTTGACCTTGGTGCCTGCCACGTGTGCTCTGGACCTGACCCTACCAGCGGGCCGACGCCGGCGATCCGATCGAGGGGTGCCGCCGCCCCGGATTCTCTTCGATCAGCCCGGGGGCCAGTCGAAGGTGCGGCCGCCCAGCACATGGAGGTGAAGGTGGTCCACCGAGTTGAGGGCGTCGGGCCCCACGTTGAAGACCAGGCGGAAGCCCCGGTCTTCGCCGCCGAAGCCCGCGGCGTCGGCCACCGCATTGGCCGCCATCAACATGGCCGCCACCACGTCGCCGTCCTTGTCGGTCACCGTCGAGGCGTTGACGATGTGCCGCCTCGGGACAACCAGGACATGGAGGGGCGCCTGGGGGCTGAGGTCGCGAAAGGCGACGGTGTATTCATCGGAGCAGACCACGTCGGCGGGGATGTCGCCGGCGACGATGCCGCAGAACAGGCAGTCGGCCACAGGGGTCAGCTGGCTTCGGAGGTCGCCGCACCGTTGGTGGGGATCCCGTTGCGGACCGCGCCCTTCACCTCGGGATAGAGGTGCTCGAGGCTCCCCGGGGTGATCCGGCTGGCCGCGATAAACCGGTCGATGTCGGTCTGTTGGATGCGGATGACCCGGCCGAACTTGTACGCCACCAGGTCGCCCTCGTCGATGAACCGGTACAGGCTGCGCAGGGTGACCCCCAACCGCTCGGCCGCCTCCTTGGTGCTCCGCCAGCTGATCGCTTCGGTCATGCCCGTGCGCCCTCCGTCTCCACTGGGCCCATCAGACGTTGACGAGAAGGCCGAGCTCATCCAATCGGGCACCCATGCTGTCCGGGGTGACCCCGAACAGACAGGCGATGGCCCGCACGTCCTCGGCGCGGATGGTGATCATCCGGCCATTGAAGTCCTGGCGGTGGACCTGGATCATGCTGAGGAACCGACGAAGGAGGTCCCGTTCCGGTCCGCTCACCGTGTGGAGCTTGGTCAGGTCGATGGCCACCTTGTCGGCCCC
>JADGOF010000004.1 GCA_017883105.1 Acidimicrobiales bacterium | reverse complement strand
CGGTGAGCTGGCCCGCCTCACCCTGCTCGGCGCCTCCGAACGCCTCAGCGCAGCCCGGGCCCACCAGATCGGGTTGGTGTCCGAACTGGCCACCGACGTAGCCGACCTCCGCGACAAGGCCCAGTGGGCGGCTGCAGCCATAGCCGCGGCACCGCCGCTCGCCGTGCAGGGCTCGCTGCGGGCACTGTGGGCAGGACGGGATCTCACCCGGGGTCAGGCCCTGGCCCTCGGCTATGCGTTCGTGGGCCTCGGCAACAGCGACGAGTCGTTGGCGGCGGGCCAACGCATCTTCGCCTCCGGGACACGTCGGGAGTGGCGGCTCCGCTGACCGGGGTCAGGCCGCCGGACCTACGCCCTGCACCGCCTGGAGCCCGTGGGCGGGGCTTCCCTTCTCGCGCCACGCTTCGTACTTGACCAGGAACTCGTCGCCGAACGGGTCCTCACCGACGAGGGGCATGCCGGCCCGCCAGATGGTCAGGTCATCGGGAGCCAGCTCGCCGGCCCGGGAGATATGCAGTCGCGTCGCCTCCTCGTTTCCCTCCCGATGGGACTCGGAGGCCACACGGAAGTGCAGTCGGGCCAAGACCTCGTCCTCACTCAGGTCGCCCACCGCGATGCGGGCCTCGTCCTCGGTGATCGGCACCACGCCGTCCTTCACCCAGCGGCGGATCTCGTCAAGATGGGGCTTCGCCTCGATGCCGGTGAAGTCGGCGAAGATACCGGTGCCGTGGGCTGCGCCGTTGGGCCGGGCGATGCCGTCCCCTTCGTCGATCCACACCACAGTGGACACGTTGGAGATGGCGTAGAGCTCGGTCAGGACGTGGTTGGGGTCGTAGAGGACCGGCATGGTGAGGTCCTCGGTCCAAGGCCGGACATCGTCCGCGCTGTGGTCGATGGCCACGGCGATCACCGTGAATCCGTCCCCGCTGAGCTCGTCGTGCAGGGCCTGCCACCCCGGGAGGTCGTACCGGCACCCGCACCAACCCGAGAAGGTAACCAACAGCCGCTTCAGCCCGAGCCATTCGTCCAACTTGTGGAGCCTCCCGTCGACATCGGGCAGTTCGAACGGAGGGGCCCGCAGGTCATCGAGGGCCTGCTTGCGCAGCTCGGCGGGTAGGGCCACGGCCAGCATGCCGGCGTCGACGTCGGCGACCACCGGTCGACCCAAGGCAACGGCCACCGCGACCAGGTCGAGCTGGTCGCCGACCCACAACGCGTCCATGTCGGGCACCACCTCGCAGACATCCTCCCGGCAGAGTCCAGTGGGCTTGAGCTCCCAGCCCAGGGCGTCGGAGAGTAGTCCCGAATCTATGAGGAATGTCCCCCGGACGGCATCCGGCGTCGCCTCGACCTTCCGGACCCCGGCGTCGATGATGGTGGTCTGGGTCATGCCGGTGCTCCTCTGGTCACGTTCCACCGTTGTCCCCGGCGGCCATGGTTGTCAATCCACCGGGGCTTACGCCGGGCTCACGTCCACACCGGCCGCGGCCACGAACTGACGGCTGCGCGTCGCGTAGCCCCCGCCACCTTCGGGGGTCGGGGCCGCCGGCGAGAAGAGGATGACGCCGCCGTCGGCGGTCGACGCCACTGCCGCGCGGACCGCCTCGTCGATGTCGGCGGCCACCAGGACCTCAAGCGAGGGCCGGGGCCCCGCTTTGAGGGCGTCGACCAGTCGCTGCGGGTCCGGTTGGAGGACGATCACCGTGGGGGCCGGTCGACGCTCGGCCAGGGCGTCGACCAACGGAGACAGATCGACTCCACGGTCGGCGCCTCCGAGGATGATCGTCAGGCCGCGCGCGGGGAACGCGTCGACCGAGGCCACGGTGGCAAACGGATTGGAGGCCAGGGCATCGTCGACGAAGGTGAGTCCTCCGCGCTCCCCCACCGTACGGCAGCGCGACGGCAGTCCCTCGAACGCGTCCACCGCATCGACGACCGAGTGGGACGCGGGCGCCTTCCCGTCGAGCAGAAGGGCCCCGGCCATCGCCCCGCAGAGGTTCCAGACGTTGTGCCGGCCCGGAGTCCGCAGGCGTCCGGCATCGACCAGCGGTGCACCGTCGAGCTCGATCATGCCCGAGGACGCCAGACGGACCCGACCTTCCGGGCCGAACAGGACCCGGCCGGGATGGCCCGCGGTCCGCCGCACCGCCTCGTCGCTGGCCGCGCTGACGGCCAGGGCCCCAGCGGGGCCGGCCTCGATCAGCCGCAGCTTGTCCCGGTAGTAGGCCTCCTCGCCTTCGTGCCAGTCCAGGTGGTCGGGGGCCAGGCTGGTGAGTACGCACACCCCGGGCGTCACCGTGACTTCGGCCGCCTGGTACGAGGAGACTTCGACCACGTAGGCGTCCACCGGCGGGCGACGGTACATGTCGGTGACCGGTACGCCGATGTTGCCGATCAACGCCACCTCCATCCCCTCGTTGCGGAGGATCGAGGCGGTGAGGGTCGCCGTGGTGCTCTTCCCCTTGGTGCCAGTAATCGCCACCACCCGGGCATCGGCGAAGTCCTCGAGCCAGAGGGCCATGGCCGTGGTCACCGCCACTCCCTGTGCCCGTGCGGCAACCAGCTCGGGGCGGTACCGGCTCACCCCGGGGGCCCGGACCACCGCGTCGATGTCCGACCAGGGCGCCGAGGTCGGGTCGACCACCGCGGGACCCCCGACCAGCACGGCGTCGGCCCGGGCCGACGCCGCCTCCACCTGATCGTCGATGAGGACCGGGATGACATCCCGGGCGAGGAGCAGCTCGGCCATGGCCAGGCCCTCCTGGCCGAGTCCCCATACCGCCACCCGTCGATCGCACAACTCGTCGAGGGTCACGGCAGCGCCGAAAAGAACCGGTCCACCGCGGCGGACACCTCTCGGTCAGGGAAGGCCAGATCGTCGGCCGGGGTCAACAAGGTGATCACCTCGGCGCCGGAGACCATGCCGCGGGCCGGTCCCGACAGCGAGGCCACCACCGCCGACTCCCGCCAGGCCGGGAGCTCGGACAACATCCTCATGGCCGTGGCCGACTCGCGTCGTTCCCCTACGCACTCGAAGGGCTTGTCCTCGTCGCTCATCAGCGCGGCGAAACCGGGGATCTGGGCCGGATCGGCGAACATGTCCCGCCCGATGACTGCGGTCAGTGCACCACGGCTCATGAACGGGGCCAGCATCAACCCGACGAAGCGGCATTTGGGGCAGTTGCCGCACCAGCCGTCCTCGGCCGCCGCCGCCTGGCGGAACACCGTATTGCAGCTGCAGAACGTGGCGTGGTAGCGGGTCAGGGTGGCGAAGGCACGACCGATGGCCAGCTCCGAATAGGGCCGCAGGGCCGATCCATAGGTGAGACCCGGATCGACCGAGGTGGCGAGCAGGTCAACCAACAGGCGCTCGAAGTCGAGACTCTTCGAGTACTGGTGGTTGACCGGCACCCCGTGCACCGACACCGTCTCCTCGCTAGCCGATCGTTCGATAGCCATGGCGATCGTGTCGTAGCCGTAGAGCGCGCCGGCCACCACGGCGATGAGCGAGACGATGGCGGTGATGGGTACATGGCCGTTGAGGGCACCGGCCCGGTTGAGCACCCCCAGCTCCGGAGCAAGGGTCCGGCGCACGGTTACCAGCTCGAGACCGGCCTGATCGGCCAGCTCGACGACCAAGGGATGGGGATTGACCGCGAACAGGCGGGGGTGCAACGGGCGCAGTGCTTCGATGAGGACCATCGAATCCTTCCCCCCGCCAATCGGGACCAACAGACCTCCCCGCCCCGGTGTGCGGGACGATGGGGCCGACCCGGTCCTCGAAGAGCAGGGGACCACCGTCACCGGCCGGGGCACCGGGAGATGGTTGGCCACGGCGAATTCCCGCAGCCCGTCGTCGTAGAGGTGCTGGTGGAAAGCGACGTCGGCTGAGCTCAGAGCACCGTGGTCGACCACCACCGTCGGCGGTGCGGCGGCCTTGTAGTAACTGGTCCCGGCGGCGATGTGCAGATGCAACAGGGCCCGTTCCAGCGTGGCGGCGTCGAAGGCCAGGTCGCTGTCGGTCGGAGTCTCGAAGGTGATCGTCTCGACGAACGCCGGCCCCTCGTCGAAGGCGTACCCAAGGGAGGCGGTCCTGGTGCGTTCGTCGAACGATCGCCCTCCAACCCTGAAAGTGTGGAAAGCAGCCGGATCGAACCGGTTCGGGTCGTTCATGGCCGCATCAGCGTAATGGGCCACCGGCGACCGATCAGCGACCGGGACCCTTGGCTTGGCGGATGTGCTTGACGATGGTCAGGGAGGATCCGGTGGACTGGATGACCCACACCTCGCCCTTTTGGAGCCGGAGCGACAGCCGCTCCTTGGCGGTTGACTCGCCAGCCAACGAGTCGAGCACCTCGAGGGCCACATCGCCGTGGGTGCAAAGGACAGCCGACTCCCCTGCCATCCGTTCCATCAGTCGGACGGCCCCGGCCCCGTTCCCTTCGGCCAACTCGTCCACCGACTCCACCGGGAGCACCAATGCCTCGGCCACCGGACGGACCGTCTCGCAGCAGCGTACGTAGGGGCTGCTCAGGATCCGCTGGGGCCGATAGCCGCTCAGCAAAGGAATCAGGGCGTCAGCCTGCACGAGCCCGCGCCTGGACAGCGGCCGCGCCCGGTCATCGCCCTGGTAGGCGCTTCGTCTTCCGGCATGTCCGTGTCGGACCAGCAAGAGCGGCATGCCCACGATGCTGCCACGCCCCGCTCCCCACTGGGATGATGCAGGTGAGGTCCGGGTCGGCGCCTGTGACAGAAGTTCGACCCGCGCCCGCTACGACTCCCATCCGGGCACATCGATGCCCGGATGGAGCGGCAGGGGGAACACCTCGAGATCGCCGCTGGTCCTGGCCAACGAGTGGTACCTCCGTTCGGCGAACCACCATCGACGCCCGTCGAATGCGTACCGATCGTGATACAGCCCGAAAGCGGTACTCGATCGGCGGCTCCCCTGGGTTTGACGGATCTCGCACATGAAGAGGCGGCTCGCCGCCGAGCCGGCTTCCGCACCCTCGGGAAACACGATGTGGGCGTTAAGGATGACGAACTCGAAGAACTCGAACTGGGCGATCGACGTCCCGATGAACTCACCCAGTGCGGTGCCGCCGGTCAGACGGAGGGGCTCGCCGGCCCGACGATCGATCTCGATGATGGCGTCGGGGAGGAAGAGTAGGTCCAGTTCCGTCCAGGCCCGACGGTTGACCACATCGGCGTAGGCGTGCTGGAGGCGCCGCACGCCGGTGTCGTGGACCGCTTCGGCAACCAGGGCATCGTCGACCATCCGTCGAACGCTACCGTCCGCCGCACGCCGGCACGAGCTGCCATCGCCACCGCGTAGGGTCGTGATCGGCGTGCCGGAGGTTCCGGCGGATCGGAACACACGGCATCGCCGCCACCGCTCCAGCCGTCCACGACCGACCACCGTGTTGGAGGTAGCCATGAAGAACGTGAACCTCGGCAAGACCGGGCTCCGGGTGTCCCGGGTCTGTCTCGGCATGATGAGTTTCGGCAACGGCAGCGAACGGCCCTGGGTGCTGGACGAAGATCGGGCCGAGCCGATCATCAAGGACGCGGTGGACGGCGGCATCACCTTCTTCGATACCGCCGACACCTATTCCAAAGGGGCCAGCGAGGTAGCCACCGGTCGGCTGCTCCACAAGTTCCTGAGCCGGGACGAGATGGTGGTGGCGACCAAAGTCTTCATGCCGATGACCCCCGGTGAGAACGGGGGCGGCCTCTCCGCCAAGCACATCCATTCAGCCATCGATGCCTCGTTGACCAGGCTCGGCATGGAGTACGTCGACCTCTATCAGATTCACCGGTGGGACTCCCGCACCCCCATCGAGGAGACGATGGAGGCACTCCACGACGTGGTCCGGGCCGGCAAGGCCCGCTACATCGGCGCGTCCAGTATGTTCGCCTGGCAGTTCGCCAAGGCCCAACATGTGGCCGACCTCAACCACTGGACCCGCTTCGTGTCGATGCAACCCCATTACAACCTCATCTATCGGGAGGAGGAACGGGAGATGATTCCCCACTGCATCGATCAGGGGATCGGCGTCATCCCCTGGAGCCCCCTGGCCCGCGGGGTGTTGGCCGGCAACCGCGGCCGGGCCGGCGAGCGCCACACTACGCGGTCGGACACCGATGACTTCACCGACTACCTCTACAGCCAACCAACCGACTTCGACGTGGTGGAACGGGTGGCCGAGGTGGCTTCCGCTCGCGGTGTGCCCTCCGCCCAGGTGGCGCTGGCCTGGCTGCTCGGACGCCCCGGGGTCACCGCACCGATCGTCGGGGCCACCAAGCCCGGTCACCTGGCCGACGCGTTGGCGGCGGAGAAGCTCCGCCTCGACGACGAGGAGATCGCCCGCCTCGAGGAGCTTTACGTCCCCCACCCGGTGCTCGGTCACTTCTGAGGCGTAGACGGAGGTTCCCTCCGTTCCGCCCGATCAGGCGACGGCCGATTCGGCTTGGGGGAGGTGGCGGTGGGCCAGCGGCTCGGAGCTCGTCCCGAACAGGGCGATGACCGCCGCCACCAGCGCCGCTCCGGTCAGGACGATCACCGTGGCCGAAAACGCCCTCCGCACCTGCGGCGGTGTGCCGCCGTCCCCGCCCAGGGTGGTGAAGACCGCGGTGGTTACGGCCAGGCCCAGAGCCGTGCCAAGTCCCCGGCTCATGTTAAGCAGGCCGGAGGCCAGGCCCGACTCGTCCCGGGGAACTGAGGCCATGATGCCGGCGTTGTTGGGCGAGTTGAAGAGACCGAGGCCGGCACCGACCGCAGCCAGCAGGGCTACGAATCCCGCGGCCGACGGTCGCAACCACCCCATGCCCACCAGGCCGAGCGCGGCCAGCGCCATTCCGGCCGTGGCCGGAAGTCGGACCCCGTGATGGTCGGCCATGCGCCCCGACCACGGTGCCACCGCTCCCAAGGCGACCGGCATCACCATCAGTTCGAGACCGGTCCGGATGGTGCCATAGCCACTGGCCCGTTCGAAGTAGAAGGGGACCACCACGAGCAGCCCAAACAGCACCAGAAAGGCGAGCAGGCTGCTCGAAATGCCCGACGTGAACTGCATCCGGCGGAAGAGCCTGACGTCGACCATCGGCGCCGCACGCCGGAGCTCCCACAGGACGAACCCCGTCCCCAACACCACCGTTGCACCCATCGTGGTCAGGATGAGCGGTGACTGCCACCCCAGCCGATCGCCCTGCGAGATGGCGAAGACCAAGGCCACCACCGCCGGGAAGAAGAGGATGAATCCCCACCAGTCGAACCTGACTCGGGCCTGGAGATGGCTGCTGCGGGGAATGAACACCAACGCGGCCGCCATGCCGACCAGGCCGACCGGGACATTGACGAGGAACAGGAGGCGCCAACCTCCCGCGGCCAGCAGGAGGCCGCCGACCGAAGGGCCGAGGGCCAGCCCGAGGGCCTGGGCCGCCCCCTGCATCCCGAGGGCGCGACCCAGCCGCGCGCTAGGGACGGCCAGGGCGATGATGGCCACGCTGTTGGCCTGCAACATGGCCGCCCCTACCGCCTGCAAGGCTCGGAAGAGGTCCAGGGCGATCAGATTCGGGGCATTGGCGCACAGGGCGGAGCCGACGATGAAGATGACGAATCCGTAGATGTAGAGGAGCTTTCGGCCCACCATGTCGGCGAACCGGCCCACGGCGGCCACGGTGGCCACCAGTACCAGCAGATAGGTCAATCCAACCCAGCTCACCGCAGCCACACCGGCATGGAACGACTGCTCGAGGGCCGGAAACGCCAGGGTGACGATGCTGGCGTCCAGCTGCCCCATGAAGGCACCGATGCAGACCGCGGCCACCGCCAGATGGTAGGCCTTCGGCATCCTGCGGATGGCCGCAGGCCGACGTGGCTCGACGATCAGCCGTTGCCAGCCGACCGGCTTCGGCTCGTCCACCATGGTCACCAGCTCATTGTGGCGGACGCTGAGCTAGAAGTCGAATCGCTGTAATTGATTCTTTCGATAAGCTTTACTAATGGATCTACGCCGACTCGAACACTTCCTGGCCGTGGTCGATCACGGCGGGTTCACTGCCGCGGCACGGAAGGTCTCGGTGAGCCAACCGGGGTTGTCACTGGCCGTGCGGGAGCTCGAGCAGGAGTTGGGCATACCTCTCTTCGAACGGCTTGGTCGCCGGGTGCTCCTGACCCCGGCCGGGGCCGCGCTGGTCGGGCCGGCCCGACAGACCCTCCGGGATGCAGAGACGGGGCGGGCCGCGGTGGCTGCCGTCGCCGGCATCGAGGCAGGGACTCTGGCCCTGGCCAGCCTGCCCACCCTGGCCGCCGACCCCCTGGCCGGTCTGGTCGGTCGTTTCCGTCAGCGGTATCCGGGCGTTCGGGTCGACCTGGCCGCGCCGGAAGACACCTCCGACCTGGTGGCCATGGTCCGTGACGGGCGGTGCGAGGCGGGCCTGACCGAGGACGCCGAGCTCACCGCCGACCTGGAGCGCCGGATCATCGGGCAACAGGGGCTCCTCGTGATCCTGGCCCCGGGCCTGGTCGACCTGGTGGACCCGGCGGTTCCCCTGCACGACACCACCGGCCAACCGCCGCCGCCGGTGGCCCTGGTCGACCTGGTGGCCATCCCGTTCATCGCCGCACCCGTGGGCACGTCCACCCGGAGACTGCTCGAGGAAGGGTTCGCCGCCGCCGGGGCGACCCCCAACGTGGCGGTGGTCACCGGTCAGCGCGACGCCATCCTCCCCCTGGTGCTGGCCGGTGCCGGTGCCGCGCTGGTGCCCGAACCGATTGCCGCCATCGCCGCCAGGCTGGGAGCCGCAGTCCGCCGACCCGAGCCGGCCATCGCCCGAACCATCGCCCTCATCCACCGAAGTGGCCCGCTGTCCCCCGCGGTCACCCGGTTCGTGGACCTGGCCACCGACAGCGGAGGCTGACCGAACGCGCCTTTGGCCCCGTGGCGAAAGGCCTCGGGTCATCCCCGACCCGTGATGGCCCGAGTGTACGGTGGCCGGTCTGGAGCGAGCGGAACGGCGCTCCGGCGAGAGGAGTCCGGTGACCATGCAAGAGCCGACGGCAGTCGACTTCCATTTCGACATCATGTGCCCCTACGCCTACCTGACCTCACTGTGGATGCGCGAGGTCAGGGACACTCAGGGCATCGACGTGCGGTGGCGGTTCTTCAGTCTCGAGGAGATCAACCGCGCCGAGGGGAAGAAGCACCCCTGGGAGCGCGAGTGGTCCTACGGGTGGTCGATGATGCGGATCGGCGCCTACCTCCGCCGCCAGGACATGCACCTGCTCGACCGGTGGTACGAGGAGGCGGGCAAGGCACTCCATGTCGACGGCCGCAAGCCCCACCGGCCGGAAGTGGCCGAGGACCTGCTGGCCGAGATGGGACTCGACCCGGGCATCGTCCGGGCGGCCATCGACGACCCGACCACCGGTGACGAGGTCCGGGCCGAGCACGACACAGTGGTGAGGAAAGGCGGCTTCGGCGTCCCCACCCTGATCTTCGACGACGGGCAGGCCCTGTTCGGTCCCGTTCTGGTCGATCCACCGACCGGTGATGCCGCGGTCCGACTCTGGAACCTCGTGACCGGCTGGCTGGCGTTCCCCCACGTCTACGAGCTCCAACGCCCGAAGAGCACCACCGACATCGACACCATCGTCGCCGCCTTCGCCCCGTACCTCGAGGCCCGGGACTGGTTCTCCGTCCAGCGCGACACTCCCTGACCGCCCACCCCGGGGCGGTGACCGGTCAGGCCGCCGGTTGCCGGGATGCGGCGGTGACGCCCGTGCTCCTCATCCGCCACAGAGCGAGCGCCGGGAAGACGAGCACCGACAACATGCCTGCCGCCACCAGGGAGGCCGCATTGACCGGGCGAATCCGGTGCTCGGCGGTGGCGATGCTGGTGATCACCACGATCAGGGGCAGACCGGTAGCGGAGAAGAGCGCCAGCGGAAGGCGGTGGTTCGGTTCGAGCACCTTCCGGTACAACAAGTAGACGGGCACTCCCCGGGCCACCAGCATCAGCACCAGAAAGAGCAGCACCCGCCACAACGAGCTCGGATCCTGCACGAACACGTGGGCGTCGAACTGGATCCCGCTCACCACGAAGAAGATCGGGATCAGGAAACCGAACCCGATGGCCTCCAGCTTGCCCCGAACCTTCACGCTCTCCGGGCCGGCCACGAACCGCTTCACCACGATGCCGGCGGCAAAGGCACCCAGCAACACGTCGAGCCCGAGCGTCTGGGCCAGCAGCACCAGCAACACGATCAGGAGCAACGACACCCGAACCGGGAGCCGCGCTGGACTCGAGGTGGCGACTGAGCATGGCCACCAACTGGGGTGGGTGGGTGCGTGCCGCCAGCAGCGTGGTCACCAAGGCCACCGCGATGAACGCCACCAACAGGATCGAGGTGATCAGCGGTTCCTCACGGGTGAGCAACAGCGCCACCGCCACGATGGGTCCGAACTCGCCGAGGGTGCCGATAGCCATGATGTGCGAGCCGAACCGGGTCGGGAGTACGCCGGCATCGCGAAGCATGGGCATCAAGGTCCCGAGGGCGGTGGTGGTCAACGCCAGCCCGACCACCAGGGCCTCCCGGGCCAGACCGGAAAAGACCAGGGCGAAAGCGGCACCCAGACCGATCACCAGCGAGATCCCCCATCCGAGGGTGGCCAGGCGGATCGGTGCGCCCCTGATTCTCTGCGCGTCCAGCTCATAGCCGGCCAGGAAGATCAGGAAGGTCAGTCCGAGGTTGGAGAGACCGATGACCACGCTGTTGGGCCCCTGATGAGCCAGATCGAAGGCATAGGGACCGATGAGGATGCCCAGGCCGATCTGGATCACGATCTCGGGGATGGCCAGATGCCCGGACAATTCCGACAGGATCGGGGCCAGTACCGCGGCCGCCGCGATCAGCACCAAGGTGGCGACCGAGGAAGAATTCACGCCTTTCCGCCGCGGGGCCGGTGGAGCATCGTCTTACATTAGGCCCCGCCTTCGCCCCGGCTGGGAACCCGCGCGACCACGGGACATCCTGATGAGGCAGACTCTGCTGGCGCCTGCCGGAGAAGCGCCAAGGGAGGATTCGCATGCTCGGACAACGGGAGTCGATGCACGGCACTCCGCCATGTTGACCGTGGTCGGACCGAACGGTGCCGACCAGCACGAAGCTGCTGGCCATCCCGAACGGCCGGCCCGCATCCTGGCGGTGATGGACGGCATCGCCGACCTCCACCTCGGCAGTGACGTGCTGGTGGTGCCCGCCCGCGCCGCCACCGTCGAACAGCTCCACCGGGTGCATGCGCCGGCCTACCTCGACGAGCTCGAGCAGTTCTGTGCCGCCGGCGGTGGCCACCTCGACCAGGACACCTACGCCACCGCCGCGTCGTGGGAAGTCGCCCGCCAGGCCGCGGGTGCCGGGCTGGTGGCCATCGAGGCCGTCCGTCACCACGGAGGCACGGCGCTGGCGGCCGTACGTCCTCCCGGCCACCACGCCCTGATCGACCGGTCGATGGGGTTCTGCCTGATCAACAACGTGGCGGTGGCTGCCCAGTCGTTGGTCGACGCCGGCGAACGGGTGGTGATCATCGACTGGGACGTGCACCACGGCAACGGCACCCAGGCCATCTTCTGGGACGAACCGCGGGTGCTCTACGTCTCCACGCACCAGTGGCCCTGCTACCCGGGGACCGGGCGCGCGTCGGAAGTCGGAGGCGACCGAGCCCGGGGACTGACGGTCAACCTCCCACTGCCGCCCGGGGCCACCGGCGATGTCGTCCAGCATGCCTTCGATCAGGTGGTGTCCCCGATGGTCGACCGGTTCGACCCGACCTGGGTGCTGGTTTCCGCCGGATTCGATGCCCACCGGGCCGACCCGGTGGGCGACCTGGGCCTCTCGTCCGGCGATTTCGCCGCACTGGCGACGGTGGTCTCCGGGTATGTTCCGGCGCTCGACCGCGTCGTGCTGTTCCTCGAAGGCGGCTACGACCTCGGCGCGCTGCGATCCTCGGTGTCGGCCACGGTGGGGGCACTGGTCGGCAGCTCGGCCCCCTCGGAGCCGGTCACGTCGGGTGGGCCGGGCTGGGACCACGTGCGGGACATCGCGGAACGACGACGCACTGGGTTGGGTTGAACCGACCCGTAACGACCAACGCGGTCCGCCGTGGCAGTGTGGGTGGACACCGACCGACGGCGACGAGGAGCACACCGATGTCCGACACCCAGGCAGACCGGAACCACACCATCGTCGTCGGCGTCGACGGGTCGGACTCGTCCAACGGCGCCGTGCAGTGGGCCTGCGAGCAGGCGGAGCGCACCGGGGCGCACCTCGAGGCGGTGACCGCGTGGCAGTGGCCGGTCAGCTGGGGTACGGCGATACCCATCCCCTCGGACTTCGACCCGGCCGGCGATGCCCAGACCATGCTCGACCAGATCATCGATCCGATCGCCCGTCGCCATCCCGCAGTCGCCGTGCATGCGCGGGCGGTCGAAGGCCATCCGGCCGAGGTGCTGATCGAGGCATCGCGTCATGGCGAGCTCCTGGTGGTCGGCAGCCGCGGACACGGCGAGTTCTCCGGGATGCTCCTTGGCTCGGTGAGCCAGCACTGTGCGGCCCATGCCGCCTCGTCCGTCGTGATCTACCGCAACCCCACCCCCGCTCCTTGAACGGACGCCCGAACCGGTCGGGCCATCATGACCAGTGAGCTCCTGGCCCAGGTCATCGACGGGATGCCGACGGACTTCGCCGACCCGGCCGATGACCACCTGGCCACCCGCAACAAGATGGCACCCCTCCACGGCCACCCCCTCGCCTCGTCGACGTCGGTCCGGATCATCGAGACCGGTGGCACACGCGCCGGGTGGCTGAGGCTTCCCTCCAGCGACCCCGACCGTGGCGCTGTGTTCTTCTTCCACGGTGGCGCCTTCGTCTCCTGTGATCTCGATGCCTACCTGTTCTACGCCGAGTACATCGCGGCATGGGTCGGCGTCCCGGTGCTGACCATCGACTACCGATTGGCACCGGAGCATCCCTTTCCGGCCGCACTTGATGACTGCACGGCCGCCTACCGCGGACTGCTCGACAATGGACTTGCCCCAGAGCGCCTCATCTTCCTCGGGGACTCCTGTGGGGGGGTCTGGCGTTGGCCGCGCTGCTGGACGCGCGGGACTCCGGACTCACCTTGCCCTGCGGCCTGGTCTCGCTGTCGGGCTGGACCGATCTCGACACCTCGGGCTATGGACCTGGCGGACCCCGAGGGCGGGACCCGTTCATCACCGAGGGGTTCATGCGGGCCAGGGCCCGCGACTACCTCGGGCCGGCGGGCGACCTCCACACACCCGGGGCCTCACCCCGGGGGGGGACCTTTCCGGACTTCCTCCCCTGTTCCTGCAGGTCGGCGAGACCGACGTGTGCCGGCGGGATGCCGAACAGCTGGCGGCACGTGCCCGGGACGCCGGCGTCGACGCGCACTTCGACGTGGTCGCCGGGGGTGTGCACGGTGTCCAGGGCCTGGTCAACCTCGGCGTGCCCGAAGCGGTCGCCGCGTGGGAGTCGATCGGCCGATTCACCGGAGCCCTCCTCGATCGCTGAGCAGCGATCACCAGGTGTCGATGCAACTCCGCTTCTTCCCCGAGCGGGGCGCCGGGGTGGGGACGGTCCGGAGGGCTTCGACGATCCGATGCCTGGAGTCGACCGGGTCGATGACGTCGTCGATCTCGAAGGCGGTGGCCACGTTGAGCGCCTTGCCCTGCTGATAGGCGCGCTCCACCATGCTCTGGAACAGTGCCTCACGCTCCTCTTTGTCCTCCACCGCATCCAACTCCCGCCGGAAGCCGAGCCGCACCGCACCTTCGAGGCCCATGGCGCCCAGCTCCCCGCTGGGCCAGGCCACAATGAAGAGGGGCGATCGAAAACTGCCCCCGGCCATGGCCTGGGAGCCCAATCCGTACCCCTTGCGCAGCACCATGGTGAAGAACGGAACGGTGAGACTGGCTCCGGTCACGAACAGCCGGCTGAAGTGCCTGACCTGGGCGGTCTGCTCGGCCTCGGGGCCGACCATGAAGCCCGGCGTGTCGCACAGCGTCAGGATCGGGATGTCGTGGGCGTCACACAGCTGAAGGAAGCGGGCGGCCTTGTCGGCCCCGTCGCTGTCAATGGCGCCACCCAGGTATTCGGGGTTGTTGGCCACCACGCCGAGGGGCCGGCCCTCCACCCTGATCAGCGCGGTGATCCTGCCCAGTCCGAACCCGGCCCGTAGTTCGAGCACCGAGTCGGTGTCGGCCATGGTGGCAATCACCGTCCGGATGTCGTAGACTCGCAACCGCTATTCGGGGATGCACGAGCGCAGGAGTCGTTGGTCGGCGCACTCCCATCCGTCCGTGGTCCCTTGGAAGTAGGACAGGTACCGCTTGGCCAGGCGGACCGCATCGGCGTCATCTTCGGCCACCAGGTCGACCACGCCGTTCCCGACCTGCACATCGATCGGCCCGATCTCCTCGGGCCGGAACACCCCGAGGCCTCCCCCTTCGATCATCGCCGGGCCACCCATCCCGATGGACGCGTCCTTGGTGGCAATGATCACATCGCAGCAACCGACCAGGGCGGCGTTGCCGGCAAAGCACCGCCCGGAGGCGATCCCCACCAGGGGGATCAGCCCGCTCAGGCCACCGAACAGGGCGAACGCCATGCAGTCGAGCCCGGTGATCACCGCATAGTCGGTGTCTCCGGGACGTCCACCCCCTCCTTCCGCGAACAGGACGACCGGAAGCCGCATCCGCTCGACCAGCTCGAACACCCGATCCTTCTTCCGATGGTTCTGCTGGCCCTGAGTGCCGGCCAGCACCATGTAGTCGTAGGACAGCACGGCACAGGAGGCCCGTTCGTCGGCGAACCGGTCGCCGTTCACCCGTCCGATGCCCGCCACCATGCCATCGGCCGGGGTCCGTTCGATGAGCTCCTCCAGAGATCGGCGTCCTCGCTGGGCGGCGATGGCCAACCCTCCGTACTCGGTGAAGGTGTCCGGATCGCAGAGGTCGTCGATGTTCTCCCGAGCCGTCCGGCGTCCCCGCTCGTGTCGCTTGGCCACCGCCTCCGAGCGACCGGAATCGAGAAGCTGCGCCCGCCGCCGGTGGAGTTCGACCAGGTCGGGTCGGACGGCGTCGAGGTCGACTGCCGCCCCGTCGGTGGCACCCCGTCCGGGGTTGTCGCCGACGACAATGACCGCCACCGGATCACCGGCGGCCACCAGGTCACCCACCGCGACGGCGAGGCTCCGCACCGAGCCGGTGGCCGGTGCCCGCACCACGTGTTTCATCTTCATCGATTCGATGATCGCCACCGGCCCACCGTTGGCCACCAGGTCGCCGGCGGCCAGAGGCAGCAGCACTACGGTGCCCTGCAACGGTGAGGTCACCAGCAGGTCGCCTCCGGGCAGTGCTTCCTCCGTGTGTTCGGTCATCCGGTCACGCATCCCTCAAGGTTGTTCAGGCCGGAGCCCACGTCGGTCCCGCTCGTTGACCATGACGACCGGGTTTCTGCCCACCGACGTCACACGGTGGGCATGGGAAAGATGCCGGGCTCGTGCGACACAGCGTCCATGGCTACCTCCCGCTCGGCTGCGCTCATCGGAGCGAGGTCGGCGGCGACGTCCAGGGCGACCGAGAGCACCTTGGTGTCGCCCGGGGTGCAGAAGGCATGGACACCGGGGGTTGACAGCGCGAAGCCGACTCCGCGGGCCACCTCGTCCCGGGAGATGTACGGCTCGTACCAGGTGCTCGATGTCCGGGTGCGGCCGGCCCAGGGTCGGGCGGCCGCCGCCTTGATGGCCATGACGCCGACGTCGTGCTCTTCCGCATGGGCCAGCAGGGCCTCAGCATCCCGCCGATAGTCGGGATCCGACCAGAGCCTTGGATTGATCGGGAACATCACCGTGTCCAGGTCGTAGCGCTGGAGGGCCACGCGATGGGCGGCCGGTGCACTCAGCTCGTGCCCGGTGATCCCCACCCACCGGCACAGGCCCTCGTCGCGGGCGGCGAAGATGGCATCCAGGGCATCGGATCTGGCGTCGAGCTCCTCGAGGTCGTTGACCGCATGCAGCTGGTACAGATCGAAGGAGTCGCACTGCAGCAGACGCAACGACTCTTCGAGCTGGGCGCGCACACCCCCCGGGTTGTGCCGAAGGGTCTTGCAGGCGATGAAGAGGTGATCCCGCTCGGCCGCGATGAGCGGTCCGAGCAGTTCCTGGGCCCGGCCGTATTGAGGCGCCACGTCGAGATGGTTGACGCCGGCGGTCAACGCCTCGGCGAACGCAGCGGCGGTGGTCTGGGCATCAGCATCCCAAAAGGCCGCGCCTCCGAGAACGGCCACCGAGGAGTGGTGGCCGGTGCGCCCCAGTCGTCGCAGTTCCACACGGGCACCGTAGCAACTGCCCAAGGGACGGTCCGGCAGCGAGCAGGAGGCCGGCGGTCAGTCGGACGACGCGGCCTCGCGGGCAGCCTCCCACCCCTCCACCATGGTGCCGAAGCGCAGGGGGTTGTAGATGTCCTCCTCGTAGGACCACTGCCCGTTGCCGGCGTACTTGAGCAGCGTGAAGTTGTACTCCTGATGCACGGTGCCGTCACCAGGGTCCTTCATCCGGTTCCACACCTGGCACACCACCCAGCCGCGCTCCTCGTCGATGATGGCCCACTCGATCGGGAATTCAGGCATGTCCGACCCGGGGTATTCCGACATGGTCTTGGCTATCTACGTGTAGATGGCCTCGCGCCCCCGGAAGGCACCGTAGAAGTGCTCCATGTAGGTGGCGTCCTCGGTGAACTGGTCGACCCACGGTCTCCAGTCCCCCGACCGGCCTGCCTCGGCCGCCTTGCGCTGATAGTCGGCAAAGGCGGCTTCGATCTCTGCCCTGGTCCACTGTCCCATGTCATCGGCTCCTTGCCGGCCCCCCATGGGCCAACGGCAAGTGTGGGGCGTCGATCACGTCCGGTCAACACCACGCAAGCGCCGGACACGTTCGGCGCAGTTCCCACCGTGGGCCTCGCCCCCTGGACGCCGGACCGTTAGCATGGCCCGAACCAGTTGCAGGAGGTCGATTCAGGTGCCGAGCCGGTGGCGAACGCTCACGTTTGACTCTCGCGATCCGGCCATCCCGTTCGAGGACATCGTCCGGCTCATCGACATGTCCGGTTTCGCTACCGGGGCCGCCTACAGCCGCAGTGATGTGGTCGAGTCCCTCCACGAACACCAACCCGCGGTCGTTGCGGTCTCGTCCGGAGCACTGGTCGGGGCGAGCGTCGCCCGCGTCTGCGGCGCCGATGCACATCTGCTGACCTTGGCCCTTCACCCCGACTGGCGGCAGCAGGGCATCGGTTCGGCACTCCTTCGACGGATGGACCAGGAGATCATCCATCGGGGGGCGCGAAGGCTGCTTGCCCTCGTCCACCCGGGCCAGACCGGCGAGCTGGCATTCTCCAACCAGGGATTCACCCATCTGGACGGGCTGCACCTGTACATGCGGGACGCGTCGATGGTGCCTGAGGAGCTGGCCATCGTCGAGCGGTTCGGCGGACAGGCTCCGGGGCCGGGCATGTGGGAGTCGATGAAGGGTTTCTCGTCAGCCAAGGAGATCCTCGAGCGCCGGGTCGTGGCTCCGCTCGCCCATACCGAGCTCGCTGACCAGCTCGGGCTCATTCCGCCTGCGGCGGTCATGTTGTTCGGACCCCCGGGAACCGGCAAGACATCATTCGCCCGGGCCATCGCGTCCCGCCTCACGTGGGCCTTCGTCGAGCTGCACCCGTCGCTGCTCGGTCAGGGGGTCGACGGTGCCCGTACGCTGCGCGACTCTCTGAACGAGCTCGGCAAGGTGGACCGCCTGGTGTGTTTCATCGACGAGGCCGACGAGATCGCCGCAGATCGCTCGGAGCGGCCCGACAGACAACCACTGGTCAACGAGCTGCTCAAGGCCATTCCGATGTTCAAGACCAGACCGCACCGACTGATGGTCATGGCCACCAACTCCATCGCCGCCATCGATCAGGCACTCCTGCGACCTGGGAGATTCGATCTCATAATTCCGGTCGGGGCACCCGATGAAACAGAGCGCTCCGATCTGGCATCGGAGTTCCTGAGCGCGGGGAACCCCGGCGAAGTGGCCCAGCGGACTGCCGGCTTCACCCCAGCCGACTTTGCCCTGGTGGCCCAGCGCAGCGCTCAGCTGGCATTCGACCGAGCGTTGGAGGGAGGCTCCGCGGAGATCAGCCCCGGGGATGTGCTCACTGCCATCACGCTCACCAGGCCCTCAGTCAGTCCCGAGGCGGCCGCGCAGTTCGCCGTTGAAGCGGACAACTACGCCCGTCTGTAGGCCAGCATCGGTCGGTCATCCGATCCCTCGTCGCCGCTGACAGCCATCGGCCGACCCATCGGGTCGACCTGCTCACGAGGGCGCTGACCGGTGCTCCGGCCACCGGGCCCTGACAGCAGGCAACACTTCGGTCCCCAGCGCCAGGATCTGATGGCGGACCGACGCCGGTGACATCCCGGGAAGATGGACCCGGAGGTTCAACGCGTCAGCCCCCGACCTGCTCGCCACGTCGACCAGTTGCTCAGCCACCCCGGCGGGGTCCGGACCGTGCACGGTCCGATCGTCCCCGAACAGTGAGGCCGGCCCGGAATAGCTGTCGTAGATCTTCCGTTGCCGGTCGACCAGCTCGGTCGGGAGTTCCCCCAGCCACACCCGGCGGATGACCACCTTGGGTGCCACCTCGCCGGCTTCGTCGTAGGCCCCGGTAACCCGGGCCAACCGCTCCACCGATGACATCCCTTCCAACAGGATGCCCGCACCGCACTCGGCGGCCCTCTCCGCCGCCGTCGGCGAGACGGCCGCGCTCAGCACGGGAATCGGGTGGCCTGCACAGGCACCCAGCGCAGGGTCACCGCCCAGTTGGCGGAGATCCCGACCACGGAGCATGTCGACGATGCGGGGCAGCTCGGATACGAACAGCCCGGGTGCCGAGTCTGCCGGAACCCCCATGGCCTCGAAATCGAGCGGGAGTGCACCGGCCGCGACCCCCAGGCCCACACGGCCGGGATGGCGGGCACCGAGCCAGGCCACCTCCTCGGCCACCAGCGCCGTAGGACGCAGCGGCAGGAGCAGAGGGCACGCGGCCGCCCATCCCTGAGGGTGCTCATCGAGGATGAACGCGGCCACCTGGAGCGGGTTGGGGAGATAGCCGGCGAAACCCCCGTGATGCTCACTGGTCATCACGCCGTCGAAGCCGGCGGTCAACGCCAGGCCGGCCTGCCCACAGAACTCGGCCACCACCTCGCCGGGCGACAACTCGTTGTGGGGATAGAGCCTGAAGGAGATCGATCCCGGGGCAAACGGGACGGACGCGAACGGACGCGTTGGGGGGTCGGCCACGGGCCGACACTACGGCAATCGCCTCCGTCGGAGTGTTGCAGAGTGCACAATGAGCTTCTCGTCCTCCCCGCGAGCAGTCCCGGTCGAGGGGAACGGCCGGCGGGTCGTCTCTTGTGACCTCACCTTCGAGGTGGTCGAACCGGCCGAAGTCGTGCTGCAGGTCGAGGTGGCATCATCATCGGGCGCTGTGCGCGACGAACGCTTCGCCGTCCGGTCCGATGACCAGTCGGTGGCCGACGTCACCCAGCACGCGGGACCCGACGGTGCCCGAGTACAGATCATCCAGTGCGGCCCCGGCGCCTGAGCGTCGCGTACCGGGCCGAGGTCGACACGACCGATCACCCCGCTGCCGGCGACAATCGTGCGGACTCCAGCGATCTCGTGCGGTTGATCTACCTCCGACCGAGCCGCTACTGCCCCTCCGACCATCTGGTGGGCTTTGCCGTCTCCGAGTTCGGCACTGGCTTGCCGACCCGCGATCGGGTGGCCTCTATCAACCACTGGATCAGCACGCGTGTCGGCTACGTCGCAGGTTCAAGCACCGTGCATGATTCAGCCGAGAACACCCTCTTGACCGGCATGGGAACCTGCCGGGACTTTGCCCACTTGGGCGTCGCCCTGTGCCGGGCCGTCGGGATTCCGGCGCGCTTCACCGCCGTCTATGCCCCCGGTCTCTCGCCCATGGACTTCCACGCCGTGTTCGAAACGCTCGAAGACGGGCAGTGGTGGGTCCATGACGCCACCATGCTGGCCCCCCGCCAGGCGATGGTGCGCATCGCCACCGGCCGGGATGCCACCGATGCCGCGTTCGCTTCGATCACCAGGGGCGTGGCCACGCTCGAAACGGTGGGGATCACTGCCACCGTCACGGGAGACCTGCCGGTCGATGACCGTGCCCTCCTGGTCCGGCTGCCCTGACTAGAGGTGTCCCCTTTCGGCACGTCGTCAGAGTTCGGCCCCGAATGATTCCCTCAGTTCGGTCAAACTGCCCGCCAATAGACGGGATACGTGCATCTGGCTGATGCCGATCTCTGCCGCAATCTGGGACTGGGTCAGTCCATCGACGAAGCGGAGTTTCAGAATGGTGCGCTCGCGTTCGGGAAGCCTCGACATCGACAGGGCGAGAAGCATCCGATCCTCTGCACCCCCGAATCCGGAGTCGATGTCGCCCAGGTGGGAAGCGATCGTGCCGTCCCGGCGGTCAGGCGCATCGATCGAGGAGGTCCGATAGCTCAGACCTGCCTCCATGGCTTCGAGGACCGCCTCCTCGGATGTCCCGGTGGCCATGGCCAATTCGGCGACGGTGGGCGGCCGGCCGAGCTCTTGGGACAACGAATCGATGGCGGGGCCGAGCTCGAGATAGAGCTCTTGAACACGGCGCGGCGCCCGGATGGCCCAGCCCCGGTCCCGAAAATGGCGCTTCAACTCTCCGACGATCGTCCGTGTGGCGAAAGTGCTGAACTCGACCCCTCGTTCCGGATCGAACCGGTCCACCGACTTGACAAGGGCAAAGGAAGCGACCTGGACGAGGTCGTCGTAGGTCTCACCTCGATGGGAGAACCGTCGGGCCAGTTGGCGGGACAGCCCGAGGTGTGTTTCAACGAGCTCGTCCCGAAGCACCGGATCGCGGGTCATGGCGAACTCCGCGAATACCTCCCGCGTCTCCTCGGCGGGACGCACAGGACGGGCCATCAGGCTTGCTGGCGGGCTCGTCGCTTACGCAACCACGCCCGTTGGCGGCCTCCCTGGCCGTCCGCGCCATGGTCGTCGACCAGGGCATCGAGGATGCGGTCGGAGAGCCCGTCGAGAGACTCATGAGCGACGTCGAGGGAGCGGCCAGCGGCATCCCGGTGGAATTCGCACGACACTTCGACACGATCGCCGTCCCGAACGAACTCGAGCTCCAGACGCCCGTCCCGCCCCCCTTCGATCACCGACACGCACAACTCGTCCACCGCGAGCCGGAGATCCTCGATCTCCTCAACGTCGAAGTCCGCCCGCGAGCCAATGGTCGCGGCCGTCAGACGCGCCAGTAGGACGAGGTTTGCCCGGGCCGGGATGACGAGTTTGACCTTGTCGACGACACCGTCCTCACTCATGCCGCTCCTTCCCGTCAGAGATCGCGTAGGCGTAGCTCATGGTCGGGTGGCTTCGTCGAGAGTCGGGAAGAAGGTGAAGAGATCGGTCAATCCGGTGATCTCGAACACCTTCAGGATGCGCGCCTCGGCCACCACCAGGTGCATGGACGTCCCGTGCTCGCGGCATCGCTTGAGAGCGCCGATCAGCACGCCCAGTGCAGTGGAGTCGATGAATGTCACCGCCAGGAGGTCGACGACCACTCTCGACCCACCTCGTTCGATGATCGCGTACAAGCGCTCACGCAGCGCCGGAGCTGTGGCCACGTCAATCTCGCCGGTCACCGTGACGACGACCACCTCGTTCACCGCGTGCTCCGAAATACCGAATGCCTCGTCCATGGTCGATCGCTCCTCCTCGGTCGGAGATGCCGACGGCCCTCGGAGCGCCATCGGCTCCCGCCTGATCCCCGGGGGCCGTTCCTACGTTTGGTCAGGACTCCGTCAAGCACCCCTTCGTCAGCAGCAACACTACCCCGCTCATCGGTCGGTCGGACCCGCCATGACCTGCACCGGGTCCTCCTCGATGGGGTGGTGCGCTCCGACCCGGGTACTGCCACCGGCACGGCGAATTCGACCTGTCGGACGACGGTCGGTCGGACGGGACCGGGGTTCGAAGGCCCAACGTGGGTGAGGTTCGATTCCATGCGTGGACCGGGGAGGAGCGTTTCCGCCATCCTGTGTGGAGGGACATCCGGCCCGACAAGGACCCAAAGGATGTGATCGGTGAGTCCAGACAGGAAGGCTTCGGTCACGATCACAGTCGACGGTCGGGAACTCACGATCTCCAACCTCGACAAGGTGCTCTACCCGGCGACCGGCTTCACCAAGGGCGACATGATCGACTACTACGCCAAAGTGGCCGAAGTCATGCTTCCCCACGTCCGAGACAGGCCCATGACGATGAAGCGGTTTCCCGATGGGGCCGACGGTCCCTCATTCTTCGAAAAGCACACTCCGGCGCACCCACCCACCTGGTTGCGACATGTCTCCGTTCCGACCACCAGGGATGACTCCGCGGTCGACTACAGCGTGGTGTCCGATCTGCCCACCCTCCTGTGGGCGGCCAACCTCGCCACCATCGAATTCCACGTTCCGCTGTGGCACGTAGGCCGCAGGCGCACCCTCCCCGGGCCGCCCGATCACATGGTTTTCGACCTCGACCCGGGAGAAGGGACGACCATTGTGGAGTGCTGCACCGTGGCCCGCCACATCGTCGACGCCCTGGCCGCCCAGGGGCTGGCCTGTTTCGCCAAGACCAGCGGGTCCAAGGGACTCCAGCTGTACGCGCCACTGCATGGTGGGACCTCGTGGGAAAGAAGCCGGGACCGCACGCACCAGGTCGCCCTCCAGCTCGAACGGCACCACCCGGACCTGGTCGTCTCCACCATGCAGAAGAGCCGCCGGCGGAACAGGGCCCTCATCGACTGCAGCCAGAACCATCCGGCCAAGACGACGGTTGCGGCGTACTCCCTGAGGGCGCGGTCAGAACCCATGGTGTCGACCCCGGTGACCTGGGACGAGGTACACCGATGCGAGGAGTCCGGTGATCCTACGCTCCTCCGGTTCACCGCACCCGAGGTCCTGGACAGGATCGAGCAGAAGGGTGACCTGTTCGCTCCGGTCAGTGGTCACCGGTAGGAGGCCGTGGTGGATCCAGCCACCTCGGTGGACGGACCGGCCCTCTTCCGTGACGTCGAGGAGATCATTCTGGATGTTCCCCAGGTCAACGACGTCGAAGTGGAGGCGCACACCTGCCTCCGTGCCGTCAGGCCGTTCGGCGGAGACGCGAACCGGGTACTGTCGGTGGCGAATGTTTGTCGCCCACCCCCACCGAACGAGATGCCGGCCGCAGTCGACGGATGTCGGCCTCGTCCACGGTCGACCCGGTTCGGGCCAGGTCCACCCGTGAAGGTCGCGGACCTGTTGGTCGATTCGTTCGGACGGATCCACGACACTGTGGAGCGGGTCCTCGACGGGCTCACCACCGAGCAACTGGCTAACTGCCCGACCGACAGTTCCAATTCGATCGGATGGCTGGTGTGGCACCTGACCCGGGTCCAGGATGACCACGTGGCCACCGCCGCCGGAATCGAACAGGTCTGGACGCGAGAAGGATGGTTCACGCGCTTCGATCTCCCATTCGACAGGGAGGCCACCGGATACGGTCAGACTCACGGCGAGGTGCAATCCGTCCGATCGGACGCGTCCCAGCTGCTCGGCTACCACCAAGCAGTCCTCCGACAGACCGTCACGTACATCACCCGTCTCACCGGGTCCGACCTCGAACGCATCCTCGACTACTCGTGGGACCCGCCCGTGTCCCTTGGTGTTCGTCTGGTCAGTGTCCTCGCAGACGACGGGCAGCATGCCGGCCAGGCGGCCTATGTCCGCGGTCTCATCACAGCCCATCGGTAGCGCCCTCCGGCTTCCTCACCGTGCCTGATGGTGAAACGGGAGCTTGGTCAGGATGATCGACCCGACCGGTAGGGACCGGAGTACGTCGGATGGGCACGCAGACGCATCACGGCCATCGCCACCACTTCCTGTGGGGGTCGCCCCGACGAATTCCTCGGACAACAGGGTGAGCTCCAGCGGGATCAGACACCCCTGCTGGAGGGTCCGTAGGCGACGGGTGTCAGCCGTAGGTCACCGGAACGTCGAACGCGGCTCGGCGGCTGGCCCGCCGGAGCGCGGCGAGCACGGGTCGGCCCAACACCAACACCAGCACCCCGTTGGTCAGCGCTCGGGGGATATCGAATCCCAAGGAGGTGGTCAGGTCAAAGAAGACGAAACTGTGGAGGTTGTGCGCGAATCCGGACCCGGGGACGAAGGAGAAACTGGTGGTCGTCCCCGCCCCGAACGGCCAGAACCAGAGATTGATCAAGGTGCCATAGGCCAGCCCGGCGACGGCGGCATATCCGGCCAACATCAGGATTTCGAACCTACCCCTGGCCGGTGGAAGGCATCCCGCCCCGAATCCCATCCACGCAGCACCGAACATCTGGAATGGCAGCCACGGCCCGACGCCGCCGGTGATCAGCGCTGACGCCGCGATGGTGATCGCACCCAGCACGAACCCGAATCCCCGCCCGAGCACCCGACCCGCCGGTATGAGCAGGAAGAAGACCGGTTCGAATCCCGCCACCCCTGGACTCGGCACCCGAAGTGCGGCCCCGCAGGCGGCCAGAATCCCCAGCAGGGCGATGGCCTTGGCATCGAGCGACCCTTCGGCCAATTCGCTGAGAACCACTGCCAACAACAACGGCAGGACGGCGATGAAGATCCAAGGAGCGTCGGCTGAGTGGGCCAGATTCGTCCCGGCCTGCCCGTGGATCAGCAGCGGCCAGCAGAATCCGACGATACCGACCAGTGATGCCAGCCCGAGGAGGACCGATGCCCGGGGTCGGAGGCGAACCGCTGTCCCCTGCCTCGGGCGATCCCTGTAGGCCGATTCGCTACTTATCACGGGCCCGCTCGGTCAGCGCCGTCCTGACCTCATCGACGGTGAGCCATGGTTCCGGGGCCAGCACCTTGGCCACCTGGGGAGCGAAGACCGGTGAG
>JADGOF010000102.1 GCA_017883105.1 Acidimicrobiales bacterium | reverse complement strand
CCCGAGCGGTGCGACATCACGCAGGCGTAGGCCGAACGGGTGGCGAGGGACATGGTCCCCAACGTCTCGGTCAACGACCCGATCTGATTGACCTTGATCAACACCGCATTGGCCGTGCCCACATCGATGCCCCGGCGCAGCCGCTCCTCACTGGTCACGAACAGGTCATCGCCCACCAGCTGGATCTTCTTTCCCAGCCTGGCGGTCAGGTCGGCCCAACCATCCCAGTCCTCTTCGGCCATGCCGTCCTCGAGGGACACGATGGGATAGCGACCGACCAGGTCCACCCAGTAGTCGACCATCTCCGACGACGACAGGGTGCGCCCTTCGCCGGCCAACACGTAGTTCCCGTCCTTGAACAGCTCACTGCTGGCCGGGTCCATGGCGATGGCGATGTCCTCGCCCGGCACCCGGCCCGCGGTCTCGATGGCCTCCACCAGCACCTTCACCGCATCCTCGTTGGAGGAGAGGTTGGGTGCGAAGCCGCCTTCGTCACCGACGGCGGTCGACAGCCCCCTGGTCTTCAGCACCCGGGCCAGGGCGTGGTAGGTCTCCACCCCCCACTGCAGAGCCTCGGTGAAGGACGCGGCCCCGACCGGCATGATCATGAACTCCTGCAGGTCGATCGAGTTGTCGGCGTGCACTCCTCCGTTGACCACGTTCATCATGGGCACGGGCAAGACGTGGGCGTCCGAGCCGCCGACATAGCGGAAGAGGGGGAGCTCGAGCTCGGCGGCGGCGGCCTTGGCCGTGGCCAGCGACACGCCGAGGATGGCGTTGGCCCCCAACCTGGCCTTGTTGGGCGTCCCGTCGGCGTCGATCAGCGCCAGATCCACGCCCCGCTGGTCGAGAGCGTCGATGCCCTCGAGGATCTGGGCCATCTCGTCGTTGACGTTGGCCACGGCGGCCAACACGCCTTTGCCTCCATAGCGATCGCCGCCGTCACGAAGCTCGACCGCCTCGAAGGTTCCCGTGGAGGCACCTGACGGCACGATGGCCCGCCCGACCGACCCGGAATCGAGGATCACCTCGACCTCGACGGTGGGATTGCCGCGAGAGTCGAGAACCTCGCGGCCGATGACTTGTTCGATGGCGCTCACTGTGCGGAGTATCTCCTGTTGCCGGTGTGGGAAAAGTTACCATCCGCGACTGCCCGGACCTGGGAATTCTTCAAAAGACCGGAAGGTGGCCTCAGCCCAACTCCTCGACCGATGACCGGAAGCCGGTTGCTCGCGCCCGCAGGGCCGACTCCGGATCGATCCCCAGGGCCCTGGCCACATTGACCAGTGAGAAGAGCAGGTCACCGATGTGGGCGGCCTGATCGGCCCGCCCGCCCTCACCGTCCACCGGGCCATGTGCATCGGAGGGGGCGGGGCCGGCCTCCGTCGCCGCTCCTTCGCTGGCGGGGTCGGCCGTCGCCAGGCTCGACACACCCTCGGCCACCCGGATCGATTCCTCGGCGACCCCCGGAAGCACCATGCCGACCGCCAGGGCCTTGCGCTGCAGCTTGGCCGCCAGGGCCAGGGCGGGCAGGGCAACCGGGATGCCCTCGGTCACGCTGGAGCGGCCCTTCTCCACCAACTTCTGCGCCTCCCAGTTGGTGGCCACGTCCTCCGGTGTCTCGGCGACCACGTCGCCGAACACATGGGGATGGCGGGAGACCAGCTTGTCGTGCACGCCCCGGGCCACGTCGGCCAGGGTGAAGCGACCGGCTTCCGCGGCCAGGGCGGCATGGAAGTACACCTGAAAGAGGAGGTCGCCGAGCTCCTCTTCCAGATGGGCGACGGCCCGCTCTTCCCGGTGGCCGAGCTCGGAGCCCTGGGCACCTCCGGCACCTCCGTTCTCGATGGCGGTGTCGACCGCAGCCACGGCATCGATGGCCTCGAGGACCTCGTAGGACTCCTCGAGGAGGTGCCGGCCCAGCGAGCCGTGGGTCTGCTTCCGGTCCCACGGGCACCGTTGGCGCAGGATGCGCACCAGCTGGTCCAGCGCGGTGAGCTCGCTGGCCACCGGGGCGGCGAGCACCGGGATCCACAGAGAGGTCAGATGGTCCGGTTCGAACGACCGGTCCAGGTCGTCCCACGCCACCTCCCATACCCGCTCGTCGGCCAGGCCCAGATGGTGCAGCACGGTCACGGTTCCCTCGGGCGGCCGTTCGAGCGAGAGTTTGATGTCGGAGAGCACCGATGTGCTCCAACACTGGGCCACCAGGAGTGGGCCTCGCTCCCCCGCGGCATCGACGGCGAAGGACTCGCCGTCCACCACCCGCACGCTGGTGGCCACCGGATCGATGCCGACCCGGGCAAAAGCCAGATCGAGGAAGGAGACACATGGATGGACGGTGAGGGACACCTCGCCGGCGAGCACCGCCGGGTGCTCGCGCAACAGGGTCACCGTGCGCTCGGCCACCGTCGGTGACCCCGGCACGGCGTAGGCCACCGCTCCCACCGCACCGGCTGCCGCCACCAGATCGTCCACGATGGCCCGGTAGACCTCCTCGAAGGTATCACGGCGCTCGTAGTGGTGGTCGAAGGTGGCCGCGTCGGGGAACCGGGCGGCCGAAGGATGGCGGGAGGTGCGGAGGAAGACGGCGGGGGCCTCGGCCAGCAGTGTCAGGGTGCCGGCGGTAATGAACTCGAGGCCGCCCGGCCCGAGCCCGACCACGTCGATCCTCGGCTCGTTCGGCGTCCCACCGGTGTCCATTTCGGCCGTGGCCCCGGTCAGGTCAGCCGCCGGCGGAGGTGCCCGAGGTCGTGGTGGGCACCCCCGACACGGCAGCCAGCAGATACTGCGGCGATGGAGCCACCGGGGCCGCGATGGTCAGACCCTTCCACGTCCCGTACTGGGGATTGATGAACACGTCGGAGTGGCGGGCGAAGCCCACCAGCTCCTTCCTCACCCGGGCCAGATTGGCCGTGGTCTGGAGGAGCTCCCGCTTGATCACCGACGTGGTCGATGACAGGGGCTCGACGGACTGGCTGGCCACCTCGTAGACGATCCACTCCCCCGAACTGCTGTCCTGCAGGGGGCCGATCGGCTGGCCTACGGTCACCGTCTGCACCTGCAGGCCCTGTTCGACCTGGGACTGGGTGATGGTGCACCCGATCGAGCCGCCGTTGGACGCCGTCTGGGCATCGACCGAGCTGGACTTGGCCAGATCGGCAAAGGAGGCACCGACGCGCAGTTGGGCCACGATCTGGTTGGCCTGGGCCTGGCTGGCGGTGACGATCCTGCTCACGCAGTCGACGGTGAACAACGCCTGATTGGCGGCGTAGTAGGCAGCCACGGCGCTGTCGGAGAGGTCGGCCCCTCTGGCCAGGACCTTCTGCACCACCGCCTGGTAGTGGATGAGGGCGGTGCTCACCTCGGCGGGCAGGGCGGCCACCAGTTGGGCTCCGGTGATGGTGGACCCGTTCGCCGACTGACAGGGTGCGGTCGTGCCGAGCGAGGTCGACTGCTGCACCGCCGCGCTGATCTCTCCGTCGAGGGTGGACTCGAAGTCGGACTTGGCCGTCGGGAGCTCCGAGGGTGCCACGGCGATCCCCACCGAGGCTGCGTACTGCGCGGTCAGAAGATTGCCCACCTCACCGTTCAGGACCTGGCCGGCCAGGCTCTGGTTGAAAGTGCCGGTGCCCCCGGCCCCTTTGCCCGCAACAGAAGTGAGCTGCGGGCTCTCCAGTAGCAGCAGGCAGGTACCGGCCGTGGTGGTGGTCAGGGCTTGCAGCTGGGTATTGAGGAGGGAGGTCGAGATGGTCGACCCGTTGGCCGATGCCGCCTTCGGGGCCACATCACAGGCCGAGGCCAGTGCACCGGTGGTGAGCACGACGAGGGCCGCTACGGCCCCGGAGAGTTGGCGCTTCACGGCGGCGATGCTATCGGCTGGCCGGAGAAGGCCGGCTACGCCCCGCGCCGACGCCGTTCACGACTCGGCGGGCACTAGCTCGGCGAGCAGGGACACCAGTGCGGGGGCGTACTCCCCGCCCGTGGACGGCACGGCCATCGGGACCAGCAGTCGGTGCTGGTCTACTTGATAGGTGGACCCGGGGGCCAACCGCTTCAATCGGACCTCGGCGGAGGCGGCCAGGGTGATCGGTGACATCTTGACAGAGGCACGGGCCGACGAGCCGCCCATGCCTCCGCCCCGTCGGGGCACGGCCACCGAGATGTCGGTGATCCCCAATCGCAGGCACTCTGCCCGCAATCGGGCCACGTCGAGCAACGCCCCGGCCGGGGCCGGCAACGGGCCGAACCGGTCCTCCCACTCGGTGCGCACGTCTTCGATCTGCTCGTAGGTGCGCACACCGGTCAGGCGGCGGTAGGCCTCGAGCCGGACATCCTCGGCCTCCACGTAGGTGGCCGGCAGGTGGGCGGCATCGGGAAGGTCGAGTTTGAGCTCCACCGGTTGCGCCCGGGGCTCGCCCTTCAGCTCGGATACCGCCTCGGACACCATCTGGACGTAGAGGTCGTAGCCGATGGCCGCGATGTGGCCCGACTGGTCACGGCCCAACAGGTTGCCGGCGCCGCGGATCTGCAGGTCGCGGAGCGCGATCTTGAACCCCGAGCCCAGCTCGGTGTGATCGCCGATGGTCCGGAGGCGTTCGTAGGCCTGTTCGGACAGCACCCGGTCGACCGGGTGGAACAGATAGGCGTAGGCCCGCTGCCCGGCCCGGCCCACCCGACCGCGAAGCTGGTGGAGCTGTCCCAGGCCCAATAGGTCGGCCCGGTCCACCACCAGTGTGTTGACCGTCGGCATGTCGATCCCCGACTCGATGATGGTCGTACAGACCAGCACGTCGTAGGCACCTTCCCAGAAGTCGAGCATCACCTTTTCGAGCGAGCCCTCATCCATCTGGCCGTGGGCCACCGCCACGCGGGCCTCGGGGGCCATGCCATGGACCCGCTCAGCGACCGCCTCGATGTCCTGGACCCGGTTGTGGACGTAGAAGACCTGGCCCTCACGCAGCAGTTCGCGCCGGATGGCCTCGGAGGCCGCAGCCTCTTCGAACTCGCCCACATGGGTGAGGATGGGCCTCCGGGCCGCGGGCGGGGTGTTGACCATGGACAGATCGCGGATGCCGGTGAGCGCCATCTCGAGGGTACGGGGAATCGGGCTGGCGGTGAGGGTGAGCACATCGACCCCGTCGGCCAAGGCCTTGATCGACTCCTTGTGCGACACCCCGAAACGCTGCTCCTCGTCCACCACCAGCAGTCCGAGCTTCTTGAAGGTGACGTCCTCGCCCAACAGCCGGTGGGTGCCCACCACCACGTCGACCGATCCATCGGCCAGCCCGGACAGCACCCCTCTGGCCTGGGCGTTGGTCAGGAACCGGCTGAGCAGTTCCACCTTCAACGGAAACGGTGCGTACCGGTCGGCGAAGGTCTGCGCGTGCTGGCTGGCCAGCAAGGTGGTGGGGACCAGCACCGCCGCTTGATAACCATCCTGGACCGCCTTGAACACCGCCCGCAGGGCCACTTCGGTCTTGCCGAACCCGACGTCGCCGCAGACCAGCCGGTCCATCGGCTGGGGCCGTTCCATGTCGGCCTTGACGTCTTCGATGGCCCGCAGCTGGTCCGAGGTCTCGATGAAGGGGAACGACGACTCGAGCTCGGCCTGCCACGGGGTGTCGGGGCCGAAGGCGTGACCGGTGACCTCGAGCCGCCGGCGGTACAGAGCCACCAGCTCCTCGGCCACCTCGTGCACCGCGGCCCTGGCCTTGGCCCGTGACTTCTGCCATTCGGAGCCGCCCAACCGGCTCACCGACGGCGAGTCGCCGCCGGCATACGGCGTGAGCAGCTCGATCTGGTCGGTTGGCAGATACAACTTGTCCCCGCCCCGGTACTCGAGGAGCAGGTAGTCCCGGGTGGCGCCACCCATGGTGCGGGTGACCATTCCCCCGTATTTGGCCACCCCGTGCTGGCGGTGGACCACGTAGCTCCCCGGAGCCAGGTCGTCGAAGAAGCCGTCGACCGGGCGGGCCCGGGCGCGGGCCTGGCGATGCGGTCGGCGTCGGCCGGTGACGTCCGACTCGGTGAGGACGGCCACCCGACTGCCCGGCAGCACGAAGCCGCGGTCGACGGTGGCCACGACGATGCGGGCCCCGGGGGCGGTCAGATCGAGGCCCGGGCCGGCCGTGGTGTGGGCGGCGACCGGCACGGTGACCCCTTCTTCGGCCAGGATGCCCGACAGTCGCTCGGCTCCGCCGGCCGTCGACGAGCACAGGACCACCGAGTACTTGGCCTCGACCAGCGCGGCGATCTGGCTCCCCAGCCTGGCTCCGTCCCCGAGGATCGGCTCCCATCCCCTGGACTCCACCGCCGGGACGTCGGGGCTCTCCGCCGAGGGGACCAGCGACACCACCCCGGCACTGGTGCCGGTCAACAGGCGGTCAAAGGCCACGTGGAGGCGGGGGGCGCTGCCGCCCGCCTCGAGTCCCCAGGTCGAGGCCAAGGCATCGGCCAGCGCCGACTCCTCGTCGAGCAGTTCGCCGGCCCGGTCACGTACCCGACGGGGCTCGACCAGGATCACCAATGCGTCGTCTCCCAGCAGGTCCGTGACCAGCTCCTCCGACTCGGCCAACCAGGGGAGCCACGACTCCATGCCGTCGAACTGGTCGCCGTCGGAGAGCCGCTCCCACTGGTGGCGGCCCCACGGGGCGGCCCCCACCAGCTCGGCCGCCCGTTTGCGCATCACCTCATCGGTGACCAGCTCGCGGCACCCGAACAGCTCAACCGAGGCGACGTCGTCGATGGAGCGTTGATCGGCCACATCGAACCGGGTGAGGCGATCGACCTCGTCACCCCAGAGGTCGATCCGGATCGGTTCGTCTTTGGTCGACGGGAAGATGTCGACGATGCCACCGCGCACCGCCAGCTCGCCCCGATGCTCGACGATCGACTCGCGCCGGTAGCCCATCGACACCAGATGGGACACCAGCTCGTCGACCACCACCCGGTCGCCCTTGGCCACGACCACCGGACGGGCCGCCGCCCTCCACGGGCCGAGGCGTTGCAGGACGGCCTTGACCGGGGCGACGACGATGCCCGGTCGTGCGTCCTCGGGGCCCCCGCCCAGCTGCCACAGGAGCCGGAGGCGGCGGCCCATGGTCGACACATCGGGGCTGACCCGCTCGAAGGGAAGCGTCTCCCACGCCGGGAACACCTCCACATGGTCGGAAGAGAGCCGTGCCCCCGCGAGTGACGGGTTGCCACCGGGGTCGGTGAAGACGTCCAGGTCGTGGGCCAGTTGGTCCGCGCCCGCTCCGGTGGGCGTCACCACCAGCACCGGTCGACGGGAGCCGAGGCGGATGAGGCCGGCCAGCACGAACGCCTGGGCCGGCGTGGCCACGGCCAAGGTGGAA
>JADGOF010000101.1 GCA_017883105.1 Acidimicrobiales bacterium | reverse complement strand
GGTGTGTCCCGGATTCCATGGATTGCGGGTGGCACCGTACCGGTCGTTTTCGGTGACGGTGATGGCTCCGAACGCAGGCGTGTTGGTCCGCCCGGTCAGAATGAAGCCGGCCGCGATGAACGCCTCGACGATGGGTTCGGTCTCCGTGCTGGGCTGGTTGGAGACGCCGAGGGATCCATAGGTCAGGGGCTGTCCGGCCACCGGCACCAGATCTTTGATCGGGAGAGGTACTCCGGCGAAGGGCGGCACATCCGTGGCGCCCGCAGCGATCCGCTCACCCAGAACGATCGCCTCCGTCCGGGCCTCCTCGTCATTCCGCCAGATCACCGCGTTGAGCGCCGGGTTCCGGTCGTCCACCCGGGCCAGGCAGGCATCGAGCACCTCGAGAGGGCTCACCTCCCTGGACCGGATGGCGGCGGCAACCTCGAGGGCAGATGCGAGCTCGTCCATCGGCCCAGGCTAGATGCGCCGGCCCGGGGCCGGGCTCGGGGTACTCGATGGGTCCGGGGTCCGGCCGCCGATCCGCTCGGATCACGATGGCCAGAGACGGTCCCGCAGTCCGGACGACCGGGCCACCGGTCGGTTGATGGCAGCCCGGAGCGACGCTTCGCCGGCGACGATGGTCAGCTGCTCCCTCGCCCTGGTCACCGCCGTGTAGAGCAACTGGCGGGTCAGGATCGGCGACTCGGCCTGGGGCAGGGACACCACCACATGGGGGAACTCGGAGCCCTGGCTCTTGTGGATGGTCATGGCCCACCACGTCTCGACCATCTCCAGCCTGGAGGGCGGCAGATATCGGACGCCCTCGCCCTCGGCGAAGGCAACCTCCATCTCACCACCGTGGTCGACCACCACGCCGACATCACCGTTGAAGACCCGGTTGACCCGGTCGTTCCCGGTGACGATGATTGGCCGGCCCACATACCAGCGCCGAGAGCGATGCAGCTGTGGCACCTTCTCGGCCACCGCTGATTCGATGCGGTCGCTCCAGTCGTAGAGGCCACGTGGCCCCTGGCGCGTCGCGGTCAGCACCTTGATGCGATTGGCCGCGGCGAGCGAGGCATGCGCATCACCGGCCAGTGCTCCATCGACCGATTCGATACCGGCCTTCGCCACCACACCCAGTACGGCATCCGTTCGGTCGCTGTCGATGTCGCCGACCCAGTGGACGTCTGCCTGGTCGTCGCCAAGCAGATCGAGGGCACCGTCTGCATCGCCCACTCGCACCGCCTCGGCCAACGCGGCGATCGCCGAGTCCGACCCGAAGCGGTGCATCCGTCGCAACACGGTCACCCGACCGGCCAGGGCGCCTCCGCTCTGCCCTGCGGCCACACCCGCCTCCGGATCGCCGGTCCGCTCCGACGGGCCCACCACGTCGCCCAGCACGGTGCCGGCATCAATGCTGGCCAGTTGGAAAGGGTCCCCCACCAACACCAGCCGCGCCTCGGGCCGCACCGCGTCGAGCAATCGGGCCATCAGGGGAAGCGACACCATCGATGTCTCGTCGAGGATCACCAGGTCGTGCGGGAGGGGGTTCTGTCGATCGTGGCGGAAACGCTCGCCCGGGAGCCATCCCAAGAGTCGGTGCACCGTCATGGCGTCCGTGCCGGCCAGCACCTGGGCCAGTTCGGGTCCGATGGCGCCGTGGCTCTCCAGGGCAAGGACCGCTCCTTCAACAGCTTCACCCATGCGAGCGGCCGCCTTGCCGGTAGGAGCAGCCAGGCCGACGTCGAGACGGCGACCATCGGCCGCTGACATCACCTGGGCGGCGGCCAGGAGGCGGGCGACGGTGTGAGTCTTCCCTGTTCCGGGACCTCCGGCGATGACCGACACCCGCGAGGTCATCGCCCGCCGCACCGCCTCACGTTGGAGATCGGGCTGGAGGGAGTCGCCGTGACGGAACAGGGTATCGAGAACCGAATCAAGGGCGGCGCCGATTCCTTCGGGCAAGGTGGAGCCTGCCATCGCATCATCGAGTCGTGCCCGGAGCAACAAGTCGTCTGCCACCGATCGCTCGTAGTGCCAATAGCGCTGCAGATAGACGCGGTTCCCCTCTACGACAAGGGGACGGACCAACTCCGGTGACTCTTGATCGGGATGGGACACCAGACCGGAGTCGGCGAGTGCCGCCGCCCATGCATCGATCGAGGGCCATGGCATCGCGTCGAGTGCTCCGGTCGGGTCTTCGGAGTCGACGAACTGACCGGCGACGCGGTCCAGCTCTGCGCAGACATGACCGAGCCGAGGGGCACGGGCGGCCATCGCCAGGGCCAGGATCGCCTCGTCGGACACCCCGGCCTGGAGCCGCACCATGGAAGTGGCCAGCTGTACCTCGAATGAAGTGAACACCCCCGCTTCGGCGAACGGGAGCAGTACCGACACCTCCGCCGGCACGACGCACCGGCCCGGTGACACCCCTGCGCTCACGACACGAGCTCCGGCACCGACTGCCCGTCCAACAGATTACTGAGCGAACTCACCAGAGCCGGCGGAATGGGCCAGTGGAACACCCCGTGGGGCTGACCGTGACTGACGGCAACCTCGGGCCCTGTCATGCCCCGGAGGAAGAGGTAGGCCACGCCGCCCAGGTGGGTGGCCGGTTCGTAGTCGGGCAGGCGCCATCGCAGATACCGGTGGAGGGCCACCGAGTACAGCACCGCCTGCAACGGGTAGTCGTGGTCGGCCATGGCTTCGGCCATGCGGGTTGGGCGGTAGTCGTCGGGACCCGGAGACTGACCGCGCTTGGTCAAAGCGTTGGTCTTGTAGTCGGCCACGACAAACCGCCCTCCGCTTTGGTCGTCGTGGATCCGCATGACCAGGTCGATCGAGCCGGTGAGATGGCCGGCCAGCGACAGCTCGATGGCACCGTCGGCCAGGTCGGTCGCCCACCCTCGGAGGGGGTCGGCCGGCTCGAGGTGGATGGCCATCAACCGGCCGATCTCCGTCACGGTGGGGATCCGACCGGCCTCTCCCAAGCCCAGTTCGAAGGACATCTCGTTGAGGCGGTCCCCCGCATCGATGTCGGCCAGTCGGAGTTGCCCGCACACTGGTCCGAGCGGTGTTCCGACCGCCGCCCGCAGGCCGTCGATCAGTAGCTGGCGACCCTCGTCGGGCGTGCCGCCATGCTCGCTCCTCGGCGTCAGATCCAGCGATCGCCACGCCAGCTGCCGATCCACCCCGGTGGCCAGTTGCACGTCGAGGTCCGGCTCCTTGAAGTCGATGTTCTCCAGTACCGTGTGCACGAGGGTACCGAAAGCAGCTCCAGCCGGCAGCTGGGTGAGTGGCCCGAGTGCGCCCGTTGCGTCGAGCGGGGGGGCGGCAGCTCCGGCATCGAGTACCCCCTCACCATCGAAGGGGCCACCACTCCCCTGCTCATCGCCGGCACCCCCGTCACCCATCGAGGGGTCGTAGGGATCAACGTGGGACGGGGACGACTGTTGGGTGATGGTGGAGAACGACCAACGGTGCTTCGACCGATCCGGCGAAGCCTCGAACCCGGCGAGTAGGAGATCCGGCGCGACGCGCCTCGGATTCCGAGGCCTCCAGCGGTCAGTCGGAGCCGATTGCGCGTCGACGACCCCGATGGCGATGGTCCCTGCGGCGCGATCGCTCAGTGGTTCGAGGGCGGCCACGATGTCGGCGTCCGATGGGATCCCTACCGTGGTCCGTCCGTACATCTCGGGGTCAAGAGCACCGCCGGACCGGGCAAAGAGCAGGTGGGCCAGCGCCGTCTTGTTGCTGCTCGAGGCATTGGCCCACCACACGACGGTGGCGTGCTTCGCCCGGGTCAGTGCCACATACAGCAATCGGAGACGCTCCCCCTCGAGCTCCGCTGCCGCGTAACCCTTTCTTGCCATCCCGCTCGCCTTGTCCGGCCATTCCCCTCCTTTGGTGAGGTCAAAGGTCCGGGTGCCGGTGGTCGGGTCCGAGAAGATGACCGGCTGGCTTCGTGAGGAATGACGCCACAGCGTGGGCAACAGCACCACGGGGAACTCGAGTCCCTTGGCCTTCCAGATGGTCATGATCTGAACCGCTTCGGCTTCTGACTCGACACGACGCGCCGCCACATCGCCATCGAAGTCGGGCTCGGCGTCGTTGTCCGGCTTGGCATCGAGCAACCCGACCAGTCCGGCCACACCGGCCGCTCCGGCCGCTCCGGCCGCTCCGGCCGCTCCGGCCGCTGCACCGTGCAGGAGCTCGACGAGGTGACCGAGGTCGGTGATGTTCCGATCCCCGTCGGCTCCGCCCAGCACCCGGGCAACCACGCCGGTCTCGGACCAGATCCGGGCGAATACGTCGGCGACGGCGTGGCCGGTGAGCATGTCCGACCACTCGCGCAGCTGCCCCTGGAACTCGGCCAACTTCGCCTCCGGCGCCGATGCCACCATGTCCGCGCCCCAGCCGACGAACCACGACAAGGCATACATCCGTGCGTTGCGGGGGTCCGCCGGATGAGTCATGGCATCGAGCAGGTAGCGCATCTGGTCGGCAGCCGGCGACTCCAAAACGCTGCCACCACCGGTGACCACCGCGGGAACTCCCTGACCGAGGAGCGCCCGTTGCACCGCCTCGCCCTGCAACCTGGTGCCCACCAGTACCGCGATGTCAGACGGGCCGACCGGACGTCGATCGTCGTCGCCACTTCCGCATGGGATGTGGGCACTCTGGAGGAGCGTTCGGGCTCGGGCGACGAGGTCCACGTCGATGGCCCGCGCGGCGGCATCCACCTGTACCTGGGCTGGGTTCTTGTTCCGGGTGATTCCCTTTCCGATGGCCATGCCGAACGTGAGCGCCGGAAGCGGCCCGCCGTCGCTATCGGTCAGTCGACGATGCAGGTTTGGCGGTGCCGCGCCGACCGGGACGAATGGGATGTGCCGGTCTCCGAACGTGGCGCCGTCCAAGAGTGCCTCCAGAGATCTCAGCACTGCCCCGTCCGACCGCCAATTGGTCAGCAGCGACCGGCGTTCGGTGCCCGAACCCTCCCCGATTGCTTCGAGATAGGTGTGGATGTCCGCTCCCCTGAAACGGTAGATGGCCTGCTTGGGATCGCCCACCATTACCAGCGTGGTGCCCGTATCCTGGTCACCGAAGAGCTTGGAGAAGATGTCCCACTGGACCGAGTCCGTGTCCTGGAACTCGTCGATCAGGGCCACTTTGAAACGGTTCCGGAGCGTTTCGATGGCTGCAGTCGAGCCAGGTCCTTCCAACGCCACGCGCAGCTGGATCATGACGTCGTCGAAGCTGAGTGTCCGACTGCGGCGGCGGCGGTCGACCATGGTCTCCTTCGCACGCTCCACGAGATGCTGAAGCAACCGTTGGCCCGAAGTCGCCCCCTCGCAGTCCGAGGTCGGGATCAGCGCAAGGTCCGGTTGGCCGACCGCGTACTTGGTGGCCTCCTCGAGGTCCGCCAAAGCCGGGAGATCATCGACTTCGTAGTCGTGTACCGCGGCCCACGCCAGTACGTCAGCGCAGACTTCCTCGATCAGATCAACTGTGTCGTCGATCAACCGCCCATCAGGATCGACAGCCGGCGATGCTCCGAGTGCGCCACGGACCTGGGTGGCAAATCCATGGATGGTGGTGATGGTCGCCGCATCGAACTCGGCGATCGCATTGCGCAGCCGATCGAGCCGGAGCTGGCGGTCATCCGATGCCAGATGGTCGACGAGCAGATGATCGGTGGGCACGTCGACATCACCGGCGAGCGCATCGGCGACCTCGATCAATTGATCACGCACCCTCGCCCGCAACTCGGTTGTCGCCGCCCGGGTGAACGTGACGATCAACAGTTCCGAGGCGGCAATGCCACCTTCGGCGATGAACCGGGTGGCCAGGGAAGCCAGTGCAGACGTCTTTCCGGTGCCGGCACTGGCCTGGATCGACAGCCTCCCCGAAGGAAGGTCTCCGACCGGATCGAACCGCGCGTCCTCGCCCGCGGTCACCGCGAGTCCTCGGGTGTCGGGCCGGCTCCGCCGGATGGCGACCCGGCCGGCACGGGAGGGTACGAACCGCTGGTGGCCTCTACCGTGCCCCACAGGTAGTGGGCGAACCGCTCCACCCTGCGACCGGTGCCGGTGGGGTCGTGCCGTTGCGCCGGGAGTCCCATGATCTCCTCGAAGTCGCATCGACCGAAGGCCAGAGCCACCGAGCGATCATCTCCATCCCCGCGACCGTGGAAATCGGTCCACTTGCTGCGAACCGCCTCGTTCCGAGACACGGCAAACGAGAAGTTGGCGAAGAGCGGGATCGGCTCCCTCATGCCCCTCCGGAAACAGTCGACGGCTACCGCCAACGCGGTGGTGGCACTGGTGGTCCCCGTGGAGATGGCCGTCGAAACAACCAGGTCCACCACCTCGGCCGCTTTCACCTTCGACTCGGAATTGCGACCGATGGCCACCGAGCGCCATGCCCCGGACGGGTCGGATGCCGCCAATGCCATCAGGTCCAGCCAGGCCGCCAGGCGCTCCGGCGGATTCATCCTCGAGTACGTCACCCGCGCCGGCCCGGGGGTTGCGGGATGAAGGCGAAGGGGAACGCTTCCCACGATTCGGGTGCCGTCAGCCAACTCCAGGTCGATCTCGAAGGGCTCGGCGGGTCCGCGGCGAACGCCGCAACGGTCGCCGGTGACAACGAGTTCGTCGACGGCAGTGTCCAGTTCTGAGAGAAGCGTGCCTTCGAGTCGGCCGGGTGGCAATGTGCCCCTCACCCGTTCCGCCCGGCTCCATTCCTCCAGGTCCACGCCGGACAACCGGGCCTCCAGCATTCGGGAACCAACCTGCCAGGCTTCGAGCGGATCGAGCTCCACGGGCAGCCGGCTATGCGGCCTTTCTTCGGACCATGGAAGTCGTGCCTCCAGTCGCTGGGTGAAGAATGCCTCTACCGGATCCTTGAAGAACCGGTGGAGATCAGCCAGTTCGATGACCGGAGCATGGTGCGGTGCGAGTGGAGCCACCAGCAAGGGCTTGTTGTGGTGAGTCCGTTCGCGCCGGGCCAGGGCGCCCTTCAGATTCGCCTTGTCGAATCCCCACACCATCCCCTTCACCAGTGCGTCGGCCTCGAAGCAAGGCTCATCGAAGGCGTGGAGGGGGTGATCCACTTCGAGTGCGGCCTCGAACTCGGCCCGCTGGCCCGGTCCCACCAGTGCCGACACGGCATCGAAGAGCTCGGCCGCCACGACGGCTCGCGGAATTGTCTGATTGCTCCTCAGGTCGTAACCGTCACGCACCACAACGAGATGTTCACCGGCAGCGAGCACTGTCTCCAGAAGTGCCTGGCGGACTTCGGCTCGGGGATCGCGATCCCCGATCTGTGGCACCGCAGCAGCCAGGTCTTCCCCGACCGCGGCGGTCGAGCCGAAAGCCGACTGGTCCATCCCGAGCACGCACACCACCCGGAACGGGACCCATCGG
>JADGOF010000100.1 GCA_017883105.1 Acidimicrobiales bacterium | reverse complement strand
ATGGTCACGCTCGGACCGATTGAACACGTCCTCCCGCATGAGCGTCAGCCCACAGCGGATCCCTGAATCCACCCACATTCATGCCGGGAGGCCCACAAATTGGATGCCGTCCCGACCGGGGCACTCCACCGCAGATGCATGGCGCCGTTCACCGGAACCGGGTCGTAGGCACGGAGTTGGGCGCCGGCGCCGGTTCCATCGGGTGACCACAGCATCCACACCAACGCCGAACCCGAGGCCGTCCCGTTGGATGTGACCACCGGTGCACTCGAGCCGAACCCGAACGCATCGGTCGACTGTCCGGACAGATTGAGGGTGGGCTTGCCCGTCCCGTCGAGCCCGTACTGGTAGGCGTCGAGCTGTCCGTTCCCCCCGCTGGCTGTGGCCGATCCGGACGCGGTTGGGATGTAGACCCATCCGCCGTCGCCGGGCCACACCGCAGGGCTCGACCACACACCACCGTTCGGTCCGTAGCGCCCGACCACGTTGTCCGACTGGCTGGGCCCCTGGTCGAAGCCGCCCAGATTGTCCCGGTTGAGCAGGTAGACGTACCCCTCCTTCCCCACCTCGACGCCGAGGTGGGGAATTGCCGCCGTCCCGAAATAGGCGCTGGGAAGAGCCACCGGGCTACCCGAGCCGAAATCGATGTCGTTGCTGTCCAGCTGCGCCGCATCGTAGGGAGAGAAGAAGTCGGTGGACTTCAGGCTGTTGTCAGCCTGGACGGTAACCCGCACTACGGACTCGCCGAGGGCCGACGGGGGCGTCGACCCCGGGATCGGGCCGTTGGCGTCCGTGGATGCCCCGTTGCCGGTGGCGAAGAGGATCTGTCCGGGGCCGTCGGAGACCAGGCCGCCGCCCGACATCCAGATGCCCGCCCCCGACGCACTGCCGGACCCGACCGACGTCCACAAGGTGGACATGTGGCCGGCCTCGGACACCCCGGCGATCCACCCCTGGTACGTCGTGATGTCACAGTGGGCACCGAAGGCGACGTAGACCACGCCGCCCAGCAGTAGCAGGCCCGGCCGCTGCAACTCGTAGTAGGGATTGAAGGCCAGACCCGGGTTGTTGGAAGCGGTCCCCTGGATCTGCACCGGAAACCCCGGCTGTTCGGTCCCGTTGGCGGCCAGATTGAGAGCGTGAATGTAGAAGGCGACCGGTCCCGAGGTTCCCGAAATGTACTCGTTGTCCACCAGGTACTCCGTGTTGGTGGCGGTGTCCACCACCGGGGTGGAGGTGATCCCCATGTTGGGGGAGAGATCGGCACAGCCGATGGTGCTGGCCTGCACCGGCGATCCGAACTGCCGGCTCCACAGGATGGCCCCGGTCACCGGATCGAGGCCGTAGGCATGGTTGGTCTCGGTGCTCACCAGTACCTGATTGTCGTCGACCAACGGCTGCCCGTAGACAGACCCGGAGACGGCGGCCTTGAACAGTTGCCCGAACGTCCCGCCACTGACCACCTGGGGCGTCAGGTTGGTCTGATCGGGATACCACCCGGTCCGCGTGTTGTCCGCTCCCCTGGTGGCCCCGGTAGGCGTGGCCGCCATTGCCACGTTGGGTGCGACCACCGCCCCGATCACCACAAGCGAGAGCACGGCGCAGCCCCCCGTCGCACAGTTCTTCAGGCGAACGCAACCCATGATCCCCTTGCCCCTTCGTCACCCACCGGGTGTTCCCGATGCTCCTGAACACACAGCAGCAGCCCCGGTGCCGAGTTTCCCATGCGGAATTGCCTTACGTCACCCCCGGCCACGCAGTGTGCACGGATGCTCGCTCGCCGTGTGCAGTCACACCCGGCGAGGCGGGCAGGCGAAGGTCACGCGTTGCGCTTCGGGTTCGATCGCGTGACTAACCCGTTCCCGGGCCGTAGAAGGGGGCCGCATAGCTGAAGGTGCCGCCGTCGGAGGCCACCAACCAGTAGCCCGAGGTTGTGGGATCGGCGGTCATGCCCACGACCGGAGATACCAGGGTCAATCCGCCGGCCGATCCGTGGAACCGGGCGTCGCCGAAGGCGAAGATGCCGCCGTCGGAGGCCACGAACCAATACCCCTTGCCGTCGGACGTCGACGCCATGCCGTTGACCGGCTTGTTCAAGATCAGCGCTCCGGTGGAACCGTAGAAAGGAGCACCGAAGGCGAAGATCCCCCCGTCGGATGCAACTTCCCAGTACCCCCCGGTGGCAGGGTCGGAGGCAACGCCGACAATGGGCTCGTTCAGGTGCTGTCCGCCCATCGAGCCGTGGAACCGGGCATCGCCGAAGGCGAAGATCCCCCCGTCGGATGCCACCAGCCAGTAGCCGTTGCCGCTCTTGGTGGGAGCCATGTCGACGATGCTCGCGTTGAGGGATGTGCCCCCCATCGAGCCGTAGAAATGAGCGTCGCCGAAGCCGAAGGTGCCACCGTCGGCCGCGACCAGCCAGTAGCCGTTGCCATCGGGAGTGGCCACGATGTGGGCGATCGGAGCGTTGAGGTGCTGGCCGGCCATCGAACCGAAGAAGCCGGCATCACCCCGGGCCCGGACGCCCCCGGACCCGTCCGTCATCCAGTAGCCCTTGCCGTCCGGGGTCGAGGCCATCCCCTCGATCGGTTGGGTCAGCGTGGCTACCGACGTAGCCCCGGTGCCGCTGAAGACGACACTCCGGACTCCCTTGCCGTCGGTGGAGTTGATCAGCCACTGGTCCGTCGTGGTCCCCGCGGCCGTCGGCGTGAACGTCACCGACTCCACCACGGTGCTTCCAGGGGCCATGGTCGTGCCCTCGGCAAGAGTCGTCGACGCCTTGAACGGCCCTTTCGAGGGCGACTTGGACTTGGTGATGGTCAGGCTGCTGGCCCCGACGTCGGTGAGCCGAAATGTCTCGCTCCTCGATTGGCCGAGCCGCACACTCCCGTAGTTGACCGACAAGGGCGTGATCTCGAGGACCGATGGCGATGTCGAATTGCCGGTGAGATGCACGATCACATTGCCACCGTCACTGTCGATCTGGAGTGCGTCGGAGTACTGGCCCGTCTTGGTCGGTGCAAAGGTCACGGTCGCCGTGAAACTGCCCCCTGGCTGCATGACGTGGCCCACTGCCGGGGTTCCGGAGGTCGAGAAGGGTGACCCGGGCAGACCGACGGCGCTGATGGTCAACGCCTGGGACCCGAGGTTCGTGAATCGAACCGTGGCGCTCGATTGAGACGACGGAGTGACACCCTCGAAGCTGAGGCCGTTGGTGGTGGATGACAGGTTTGCCCCACTGGACTGGCCGTTGGCATTGAGCGTGACCTGAGCCGTGCCGGATGCAGCCGTAGTGATGGTGATCCCTCCTCCGGCCGGGCCCGGACGCGTCGGGCTGAACGTGACGGGGACGGTGAAGGTGTGTCCGCTCGCCAACGAGGCCGGGAGGGTCACGCTCGGGTTGCCCAAGGAGAAAGGCCCGGTCACCGACAGCGAAGTGACCGTTACCGAGGTGTTGGCGGTGACGGTCAGCGTCTGCGTCGAAGAACTGCCTACGACCGTGGCGGGAAAGGTGGGAGAGGGTGCGCTGACCGGAACGGTCACCGGCGAGCCGAATCCAATGACGTTCCCGTCTCTCGTTCCTACATAGATGCGGTTGCCTCCGACTCCGGGAGGATTGAATTTCGAGGAGGTGCCGACGGGAGCGCTGAAGATCTGTTGCAACGTCCCACCGACGGGGATCGGGTTGTAGGCCTCCAGCGTTGCGCCCACACCACTCGCATCGGGCGACCTCACGGCCCACAACAAGGCCGAGCCCGAGGTCGAGCCGTTGGAGGTGACCACCGGGGCACTCGAACTGAACCCGAACGCCTCGGCGGTGTTGCCGACCAGGTTGAGCGCGGGTTTGCCCGTGCCGTCCACTCCGTACTGATAGGCGTCCATGACCCCCGAGGTCTCGCCGGAACCGCCCGAGCCGGAGGAGGTCGGCAGGTAGACCCATCCTCCGTCGCCCGGCCAGACGGCAGGGCTCGACCACACCCCGCCATTGGGGCCGTACCGTCCCACCACGTTGTCGGACTGGTTGGGGCCCTGGTCGAATCCGCCGAGGTTGTCCCGGTTGAGCAGGTAGACATAGCCTTCCTTCCCCGCCTCAACCGCCAGGTGGGGAATGGCAGCGGTGCCGAAGTAGGAGTCGGGAAGGGCAACCGGGCTGCCCGACCCGAAGTCGATGTCACCCTGGTCGAGAATGGTCGAATCGTAGGGGGCGAAGAAATCGACCGCCTTCAGAGCGCCGTTGGGCTGCACCGCCAACCGCACCACGGACTCGCCCAGGGACGCCGGAGGTGAGCTTCCGGGTATCGGGCTGCCGCTGTTGGAAGAGCCGTTTCCGGTGGCGAACAGGATCTGACCGGGCCCGTCCGAGACCAGTCCACCGCCGGACATCCAGACGCCCGCCCCCGAAGTCCCCGCGGCGGCCGACGTCCACATGGTGGCCAGATTGCCCGACTCGGATACCCCGGCAATCCACCCCTGGTACGGCGTGATGTCGCAGTGGGCACCGAACGAGGCGTAGACAACACCGCCGAGGAGCAGCAACCCGGGCCGCTGGAGCTCGTAGTAGGGGTTGAAGGTCTGCGACGGGGCGTTCTGCGCAGTTCCCGCGATCTGTACCGGAAAGCCCGGCTGTTCGGTCCCGTTATTGGCCAGATTGAGAGCGTGCATGTAGTACGCGGTCGTCCCCGAAATACCGGACACGTACTGGTTGTCCACCAGGTACTCCGTACTGTTGGCCGGGTCGACCACGGGCGTTGAGGTGATCCCCATGTCGGGACCGAGGTCGCTGCAGCCGATCACGCTGTTCTGCACCGGCGCCCCGAACTGCGGCGTCTGCCATTCAATGGCCCCGGTCACCGGGTCGAGGCCGTAGGCGTAGTTGTCCTCGGTGGTGACCAGAAGCTGGTTGTCGTCGAGGAGCGGTTGTCCGTACACCGACCCGGTCACCGGGGTCTTGAACAACTGGCCGAATGTCCCCCCAGTCACCACGGAGGGAGTGAGGGCGGTCTGGTCCGGATACCAACCGGTGCGGTAGTTGTCACCCCCTCTTGTCGTTCCGGTGGTCGACCCACCCGATGCGGCTGCGGTGGTCGCCGTGGTCTGCGTTGCCGCTCTGGATGCCAGGGCCGCCGTTGCCGCGGATGCCGTTGCCGCGGATGCCGTTGCCGCGGACGCCGTTGCCGCGGATGCCGTTGCCGCGGATGCCGTTGCCGCGGATGCCGTGGCCGGTGCCGAGGCCGGTGCCGAGGCGGAGGCAGAGGCCGGAAGGGCCGAAAGCCCGATCACCGTCGAGGCGAGCAGGGCACAGCCCAGCACGCGTGCTCCCCGTCGAGGTGAGTTCTTCACAATCCCCTCAGTCCCTGTTCTCTGCAGCCTCGGCCGTCTCGGCCGTCGAGGTGCCCCGTACGGCCCCGGATCCGCCCTGAGGGAGGTCTGCCCTCAATCGACAAAGCCTCGTCGAATTGTGCCCTACGGGGCAAGAACCCGGCCGGGTCGCGGTATCCGGCGGGACGGTCTCCTCACGTAGAGCACCAGAACAGTGTCAGGCAGTGGCCGTCCACACGTCCCCGGCCTTCGCTGCTCTGCGTGCGGCGATGCATCCAACCGATGAGAACCGCGGCCAGGCCGGCGGCGAGGCGCGCTGACCCTGGTCTGAGGTCGAGAGGACCCTCAGTACGGACCGATGCGCTGGTCCGGGTTGGTGTCGATCAGCAGGTGGCCGTCCGTGGAAACCTGCGAGGTCCACTGCGTCCCGTCCCACCACCGGTAGTGGAAGCGACCACTGGGATCAGGATGCCATGCCGGTGGCGATTGGGGCTGTCCGGCCAACCCATTGGTCGTCGGTGCGTGCGGCGACAGCTCGGAGTCACCACCACCATCACCACCATTGCCGCGATCAGCGGCCTGGGTGGGCTGGGACTGCACGTTGGCCGGACGGGGGTAGGCGGGAAAGAGGTCGGAGGCACTTTGGCGAGCGTTGGGTGCCATGCCCACGACCGATGGAGTGACGGGTCCGCCGGGCATTTGCTGGGCGCGCCGGACTCCGACGGCGTGGGCGATGAGGTAGAGGACCAATCCCACGACCAGACTGAGAAACCAGAACAGTGCCCAGACCAAAGAGGGAAGCCCCCAAGGGGTCCTCCCCAGTGTCCGGCGATCATTCTCCGAAAGACGGTAGCCCAACACCGCCCACACACAGGAGAGCGCCAGCAGTAGGACCAAGTAGCCCGCTGAAAGCTTCAGCACGACCAAGACTCTACGCCTCGAGGAGGGCTCCCATAGCCATGACGGTAAAAGGGGGAGGGGCTCGCCTTGCCTGATCGTCGGGCTCCTGCGTCGTCGCCCACCCCGGCAGGAACAGCTGTGGCAGTTCAGACGCCGTAGAGCCCGGTCTTCCGTCCCCGCTGGCGATAGGCCGACTGGAGGTCGACCACCGAGTACTGCCCCGGAGCCTGGTTGGTCATCGCATACCAGTAGAGCGCAGCGTTGAATGCAGCCGAAGCCACGGTGAGCACCAGCAGGATCACGATGAGGCCGATGATGCCGACCGCCACGCCCAGCGGGGGGAAGACCTTGCCCAGGGCGACGGCTACCACCATGTCCGCCACTACGGCCACGAAGCCGATGATCCCGAGCACCGAGTTGCCGATGACGTTCTCGCCCCAGCGCTGGCGGCACAGTTCAGCCGACCGCTCGATGGCAGAGACTGCGCCGCGGTCCTCGAACAGGATGACGGGCACCACGAAGAAACTGGCCAAGAACCAGGCGGCACGCAGGATCCAACCGACCAGAAGTCCGAGGATTCCACGATTGCTGATGTTGCGAAGCAGAGCCACCACGACGTAGTTGATGAACGCCCATGCCAGCAGGTGGGGACTCTTGGTCAGGGCCGCACGGGCCGCCTGGCCGTTGGAGATCTGCTGTCCGTGGAAGCGAGCCATCACCCTGGCGATGATGGTGGCGTGGGACACCACCGAGACGAACATCACCAGCACACCGGCGACCATGGCCACCAGCCACTGCGTAGGGGTCAGATGGACTCGGCCTCCGTTGGAAGAGGCGGAGTCGGCGCGTAGACCCGGAAGTAACAGGAGTGTCCCCGCTCCCAGAATGAGCAGTTGGAGCACGAAGGCCACGATCGGCACGGCCATCAGACCCGGCTCGTCCCGAGCCATGGTGAACCCAATGCCCACTAGGACGCTGCTGAAGTAGCTCACCAAACCTGGCGCGCTGTCTCATCGGGAGGGTCATTTTCGTGGCTCTTCGGATCTGAGCGGGGTGTGATCGACAGGGGCAGGTTCGCGCTCGCGATGGTTGCCTGCGCCCGGAACGGCACTTCCGGGATACCTGTCACTGGTTGGATCACCCCTGCCAGCAGAAGTGCGACTACGTCTTCTGCAGATTGCGTGACGGAAGGTGCCGAATGCAA
>JADGOF010000099.1 GCA_017883105.1 Acidimicrobiales bacterium | reverse complement strand
GGCGGTGTTACCGCAAAAAAACAGGAGCCTTGGGAGCTGTGGACGACTGGCGTCACCGTGGCATCTCGGAACTGGGCGTCTCAATGACCGTACCGGCAGGGACAGACATCGGTTTTCCGGGCGGAAGCGTGATCGACACTGGCCCAGCACCAAAGGCCGTTGTGAACGTTCCAGCGGTAGCAAATACATGCGAGGTGCCCGCTGGCTTCGGAGGTCCGGTTCCCTTTTGGACGATCATCTGGCGTCTCAGCTTGTCCACCTTGTTGGCAACGTCGGCAATGGTGACGTTTTCGGGATTAGCTCGCTGCTCCCGAATGGAACGGACGACCCATAGGGCGACACCGACCCCTGTCAGTCCTCCGAACAGGATGATGGGCCACCAGGTGACCCGAGGTGTCGCCGCCAGCCATGTAGTGAGGCTCAGCCCGGCCGTTATCGTCACAGCCGGTGCCTCCTTGATCGGTTCTGACCAGAGGGTGGTGGGCATCCACGGAGCCTACGCCGATGCCTTGCGGATAACTGCTTCCGATATAGGCCCCTGACAGGGGTTTCGATGCTACACCCTCCTGTGACAATGGGTCTATGAGCACGACCGCACGAGTCACCGTCGCAAGCCTCAGCCAACAGATCGTCACTGAGGCCGACGCCTACGTCTACATGGAGGATCTGCGGTGGGCGGACGGCCCCCGGTGTGCCCACTGTGAGGGGTGCGACGTTTACCTGATCGTCCCCACGAACGGGACCAGCCGCAAGACGGCAGGGGGCAGCCTGAGTCAGCGTCGGGTGTGGAAGTGCCGCCCGTGCAAGAAGCAGTTCTCGGTGCTGACGGGCACGATCATGCACGCAACGAAGATCCCGTCCCGTTGTCGATTGCGTCGGTGTCGCTGCCTAGCAAGAACGTACCTCGTCCGGTTGCCGCCTGACACTGTTCCGAGGAGATTGCGCAACAGGAAACGGTGGCGTTGTAGCTGGCAGTGGGGAAGTGTTGGGCTTCGGCTACGATGATTTTTCCAGTCCAAAGTCCAATCAGCGTTGCTACTCCGGTAGCTACTCGGTTGGGGAGAGGAAGGGCCAGCGGCCAGAAACATGGCCTCTGACCTGGGACTGGACAAACGGGCTGTGGCGCAGCTTGGTTAGCGCGCTTGACTGGGGGTCAAGAGGTCCCGGGTTCAAATCCCGGCAGCCCGACCACGAAGGTGCAGGTCAGGGCATGCGGCCGGCCTGCCGGCCTCGACAGAATCCGACCAGTGGTCACAGGATGGTCACAAGCGGGAGGCGTCAGCTTTCTCGGACAGCCCGGTAGAGGTTGCCTACGAGCAACGCCGCCGCCTCGTCTTCGGCGGGGATGTGATGCTGGTAGACCTCCTGCACCATCCGGGCCGTGTTGCCCAGGCGAGCAGCTACTACCTCGACCGGGACCCGTGCTTCGAGTGCAGCGGTTGCGAAGGAGTGCCGGAGACCATGAGCGGTGAGCCGGGGGAGTCCTGCCGTAGTCGAAAGCCGCCCCACGATCCGGCTCACCGTCTTCGGATTGAGCGCCTGACCATCGGGCCACGTGAAGACCAGATCCGCTGACACGCCGACCGTAGGCCAACCAGATCCCATCTTGAGCCGGTCTTCGGCTTGTTCGGTCTTCCGTTGCTTCAGGGCCGAGACGGTGTCCGGGTGCAGCGAAAGTGTGGACTTCGACCGAGGCCGCTTCGTCTTTCCGAACGTCAACATCTTGGAATCCCGGGGATCGCCGACGAGCTGGCCCACGATGGCCGCCGTTCCCGCTTCGAGGTCGACCACTGACCACCGGACACCGCAGACCTCACCGACCCGGGCACCGGTATCGGCCATCACTTCGACCAGGCCCTTCGGCAGATCGGTACGGGTCGCCATGAAGTCGAGAAACCGCCCGACCTCGGAGGCCGTCCAGTGTGGCCGATCGTCCCGGTCATCATCGCCCGCAACGGAGACCAGACGGGCCGGGTTGCGGATGAGTTGGCCCTTGTCGACGGACAGTTGAAACGCCGCCTTCACCGTCTTGTGAATGATCTGGACCGACCGCCGAGCCATCGGCTTACCGGTGGATACCGTCCCTTTGCCGCGGTGCCACTGACGCCGACCATCGGCGAGCAGCTCGGAATAGGCGTCTTCGACGTGATCCCCGGTCAGTTTGTCCGCTGCCCATCCTGCCCACCGGGCCTTCGCCTGGACCGCTGCCCATTCATACTGGCTGATCGTGTTCGGGGTACGACCGGCCAGTCGCTTCGCTCGGATGAACTGATCGAGCACCATGCCCACGGTCAGTGTCCCGTCAACCGGAGCGATCAGGTCGGCATCCTCCCGGCGCAGGCGGTCGAGCTCGGCCTTCGCTGCGCCCCTGGTCGTGAATCCTCGCCGTTTGATCTGGCGTCATGAACCGTCCGGGTTCGGGTGCACCGAATCGAAGATGAACCACCATGTGTCCGTCTTCGGATCCTTACGAGGTGCCGCCGTAGTACTGCGCTTACTAGTAGTCGTCATATCAACTTCTTTCCTCGTTTGGTTTCGGGCAGGTAGTCGTACGTGCGCCGGGCATCGGTGATCCACCCACTTGCGGTCCGTTCACTGACGCCGAACGCCGCCATCACCGCTTGAATGGGCCGGTCATCGAAATGTTCCCGATAGACCTGCGCTGCAGCTTCGATCAGTTGGGGACTGCGCACCCGGTTACCCTTCCCTCGACGGGAGCGCTGGAAAGTCTCCGCTGCGGCTACCGTCTGCCGACTTGCTGCCGGGCCTCCGTACTTCTTGCTGCCGAGCCCGTTTTCATCAACCTCGATTGCAAAAGCGGCGAACACGTCGGCAACCCAATCATTCAGCTTGATAGCAGTCAGATCGACCGGTCGCACGGCACGTCCGTCGTCAACGCTCGAGACAGTGAGTGATCGACACTGAGGCACACCGTTGACGACGCCAAGGTCAAGATGCAACGAAGGTTGCCCATCGCGGCCCGGGAAGTCAACGGAGATCCTGTTTGGTACGAACCGATCACCGACCCGTACAAGAGCTTCGGCTGTCGACGCGTCTGCCGATCCCCACGGTAGGTCGACGTGGAGTAGCTGCATCGTGTTGAGCACGAAATCGACTTTCCGCTTCGCCTCGATCGAGTTGTCTTTTGAATCGCCCACTTTCACCTCGCAGTAGATACCGGGTTTGCGTAGTGGAATCCTCGCATCACACCCCGCATAATGCAAGTATGCCGATACGTACCGATCCATCCCCAGTCGTACCGCCCGATCCAGAGGTACAGGCGCTTCCCGATCCAGAGGTACAGCCGACGGTGTCTTTGTGGCCTACCGCTGGCCAGGCTCTTGGCATTGGACGTTCGGCCACATACGAGGCCCATGCACAGGATCGCTTCCCGGTGCCGGTGATCGAGGTTGGTCGCTCCCTTCGGGTTCCGACAGCCGCCCTGCGTCGAACCCTCCACCTTGATGGTCCGGTGTCGTCTTGACCCCCGTCGAGCCACCCGTGTCCCTGTCCCTGTCACTGCGTCGCCTGCTGGCTGAGCAATTCACGCCCGATGCCTTGCGCCAAATTGCTGCGTGCATGGACGACGAGCGCCCCAGGATTGCCGCCCGCCGACGGCTCAGTGAAGCATCGGTCGAGGAGTTGGCCGAAATGATCTGCGCAGGGCGTACGGCCACGATCGGTTGGTGGAAAAGAAATGCTGCTTGAGGCCCCCGAAGTAGACGACGCCCCGCCCTGGGAGCCGCCCGAGGCGACGCTCTCGCCGGCCGCCAGTCCGCTTGCCATCGACGACCTGGGCACCGTCCTTGCCCGTGTCGATGCGTCGCCCGCCCCCGCCTACCTGATCCGCGGAGTCATGGCTGAGGCCGATTACGGCATGTTCGCCGCCGAGTTCAAGGCCGGGAAGACGTGGGCAACCACCGACCTGGCCGTGTCCGTCGCGTCGGGCACACCGTGGCTCGGAATCTTCGAGATCGACTCACCTGGCCCCGTGCTCCTGTTCGCTGGCGAAGGTGGCGAGCGCAAGATCGCTCGCCGATTCCGTGCCGTCTGCGAGTCCCGAGGGATCGACCCGGCCGGGCTGCCGATCCGAGTCTGTCTTCGGGTCCCGCACCTGACCAGTGACGCCGCCATGCTGCTGGTCGAGGAGGAGATCGAAGCGAAGCGACCGAGGCTGGTCATCATCGATCCGCTGTACCTCGCCGCCCGTGGTGCCCGCGGTTCGGACCTCTACGAGATGGGCGCGCACCTCGAAGCGAATGTCCGGCGCGGGCCCTGACGCATGGGGCCGCGTGCTCATCTCTGCCGCAAAGGTTGCGAGCCACACCGACCCGGTGACCCTCGCCACGACCGTCACCCTCGAGCTGGACTTCCAGGGCGACGAGATCGCAGAGCGGACTGTCCGCATCCGCCGCAAGGTGTGGGCGGACGATCCGAACGACATTGGGTCAGCGATGCACTACGAGGTCGAACAACTCGACGACATCGCCGCGCAGGATGTCGACCTAGCCGGCCTCAGTCCGTCTGCTCGTCGGGTCCAAGTCATCCTCGATGAGTCAGGCGACTGGCTCACTCTGCAGCTCATTGGGGACGCCCTGGCGACCGACAGCAGCGGCGGTCCGCCACTCAAGCGACCCACGATTCAGACCGCCCTCGCAGCTCTCGTGTCGGCCGAAATGGCCGAGTCTGCGGGCATTCTGGGCACTACTGGCGGGAAGTGGCGTTCGAGCCATGCGCATTCAGACGAGATCGGAACCGAAAATGGGTTCTGACCAGGGCGCATATTGCGCATGCGCATTCAATGCGCTTTCACGATCACCCCAACGTGTGGGGAATGCGCACAATGCGCATACCCCTATAGGGGGCGTGCGCATTCGACGTGCGCATTCGGAGATCACCGGTCGGGGGTCGTCATGGGAGCGATAGACGACCTTCTCGGCCGAGCCCAGGGCGAGCCGATTCCCGGTGGCTGCGAGCAGTGCGACGCGGAGCAGACCCTCGAGCTGGTTACCCCGAATGTGTGGACGGTCGTCGTCCGACACGACGACTGGTGCCCGTTCATCCGATCTCGTCAGGCGGCGATGAACTGATGACCTCTACCGCAGCAACCAACCCAACCACGAAGGAGAGCACATGACTGACGTAACGATGGTCACCGACCCCTGGGGAGTTTCCCGACCAGAGACTGCCCGCGATCGAATCGGTCGCCTGATGGCCAGCACACCCACCGTCGACAGCGTCATGGGCCGGCCGATCGCACCCGCTGAGCCGGCCACCCAACCACCACCGATGGTACAAGCCCTTCAGGCCGCCGCCGCTGCGTGCGGAGCCGATCTCGCAGCACTGGTCGACAGCGTGGCGTTCATGCGGAGCGTAAGAGCGATCACTCCCGCTGATACTGCCGGCCTACAGGGTGCTGTGTCCGATGCCCTTGCTCAGAACCCGAGTCTTGCGATTGCCCCGCCCCGGGCGGGCATGAAGCCCAACTCGGCACAGGGCGGCAGTGCCAGCGGTTGGGCATCGACACCGGCCACGCCGGCCGAACGTGTCCGTGCACAGACCCAGAAAATCACCGGACAGCCGTTGCCCCCCGGGTCGACCGGCTACTGACCCCCACTCAATCAATCCACTACTAGGAGAAACGATGACCACTACCCCCACCACTCCCGACGACCCCGAACTCGCCGGCGCCCGGAACTCATTCCAAGTGCAGGTGTCCAACCCCCGAGTCGGCATCGAGCTCCTATTCCCGCTGTGGCAACGGTGGCGACGGGCCAGCGCTACCTCCTCCACGCCCGATCCGTTGGCAGGAGTCACCTTCAGCGATGCCATCGAGGCCGTCCTCGCCGCCCGCATCACCGGCACGGCACTGGTCCTGCCCCCAGGCCGGGTTGTGAAGGTAGCCGGTACAGCAAGGGCCAGCGCCGAGAGCAATGTCGACAAGTAGTGGTAGGGCGCCATCCGGGACTGAGGTAATCGCGTCGCGTGACGATCGACCTTGGTGACCGGCAAGGTGAGGCCGGGCCGGGCCGTAGGGGCGGCGGCGGGCCGGCAAGAGGCCATGCGGGCGTGCCGATTATCTTTTGAGCCGCCCCCATGGAGGCCCCACCCCACCCACCCCCCCACCGGGGGGGCAGTGACCCCGACACGTATAGCGCCTGCCGTTCCGGCGGATCTGAAACGCACTACGCGAGGCGCTCGAAATCGCCCATGTCCGAACCGATCAAAGGTAAATCACCATGACCTCACCGAAAGGATCGAAGGCCCCAGCCAGCCCGGCCGGGCTCGCCTCAGCGGGCCGGAAGTTGTGGCAGTCCGTGACCCAGGAGTTCGACCTCGAGGAGTACGAGAAGCTGCTCCTTCTGCAAGCCTGCCGATGCGCCGACCATTTGGACAGGCTGGCCGAAGAGGCCGCGGCCGGATCGGTGACGGTCACGAACCACCGAGGGGACGAAGTGGCGAATCCGGCCATGATCGAAGGCCGTCAACAGAGCTTGACCCTCGCCAGATTGTTGGCCAGCTTGCGCCTCCCATCCGGCGAGGAGACCGGCGAGCGTCGGCCCCAACGTCGCGGCGCCAGCAGGGGAGCGTATGGCCTTCGGGGCGTCGTCTGATGCGCCGCAGGAGACCACCAGCAGAGTTGCTCCCGCCCGCGTTGCGCACCTTCGAGCCTCGCCACTGGCTCGCTACCGGCGAGGATCCCACCGACCCCATCAAGGTCCACGTCCGTGCCCTGAGCCGGTACAAAGAAGCTGTCCGCACTGCGACCGGCGTCGTGGTGGCCGAGGGCCTGGCCGACCACATCATCGACCGATGGTGCGGACCCATTGCGACCCGCACTCCCGGCGAGTGCCCGTGCTCGCATTGTGGCACCAGCGAAATGGCGGACCGTCACGATGCCCGGATTACATCGTGACCAAGACCCCCCGGACCGTTCTCCGTCCGGGGCGTTGCCCTGCCCGCCCGGCCGCCGGCATCGACCGGGCCCGGCGGCGGCGGGCGGGGCAACTTCTTCCACACCACCGAAAGGACCCACATGCCACCCGTCACCGTCGTCTATGCCACGGCCACTACCCCCACCACCACGTCATCGGCGACGGCGCCGGCAGAGGTAATTCCCAGAGGTGCCCCGCATACGGGCGTAGGGGGAGCTTCCCACTCGGGTAATAGCGTTCTGGTGGTCCTTCGGCGTTCTGGCGCTGGTCGGAGCGGGCCTGGCGACGGGCATGGCCATCCGCACCCGGTGCTTTCACTGAGAGTGTGACCTTGCTCACATCGGGTGATGGCACCGTGCATCGGAGTAACGAACCGTCATATCATTGCACTCCATACAACGGCTGTTGACGATTTGACCAACGCGTTTCCCGGGGGGGCACCATGAGTACGAAGACGGGCAAGTTCCAATCGCCACGCCAGGAGGGCA
>JADGOF010000098.1 GCA_017883105.1 Acidimicrobiales bacterium | reverse complement strand
GCAACGCCAGGAGGAACGGTGTTCGACATCGGTGACAAGGTCGTCTATCCGCACCACGGCGCGGCAGTAGTCGAGCGACGCGAAACCAAAGAGGCATTCGGCAAGAAACAGGAGTACTTGGTGCTCCGTCTCGCCTATGGAGACCTCACATTGATGGTCCCCGCCGACAACACCGACGGTGTCGGTCTGCGGGAAGTCATCAACGACGAAGAGGTGGAAGAGGTGTTCGCCGTCCTCCGGAAGAAGGAGGCCCGGATGCCGACCAACTGGTCACGTCGCTACAAGAACCACTCGGAGAAGCTGCGGTCCGGTGACATCTACCAGGTGGCCGAAGTGGTGCGGAACCTCTCCATCCGCGACAAGGACAAGGGCCTCTCCGCCGGCGAGAAGCGGATGCTGCAACGGGCCCGTCAGATCCTGGTGTCCGAGTTGACCTTTGCCCTCGGCGTCGACGAGGAGACCGCCGAAGTGAGGCTGAACGAGGCGCTGCCCTGAGCCGAGCAGGGTCCGTCTGGGCCATTGTGGTGGCAGCAGGGTCGGGCCGTCGGTTCGGTGGCCCCAAGCAGTTTCTCGAACTCGCCGGCCGACCGGTGGTCGCATGGTCGGTGGACGGAGCACGGTCGGTGGCTGACGGCGTGGTGCTGGTGGTCCCCGGCGATGGATCCGGTCCCCGGGACGGTGCAACCGGCGATTCGGCCATGGGGGCGGACCGGGTGGTCAACGGGGGGGCGACCCGGGCGGCGTCGGTCCGTGCCGGACTGGCGGCCGTTCCCGAGGATGCCGAGATCATCGTGGTCCATGACGCTGCCCGCCCACTGGCATCGCCGGCCCTGTTCGCCGCGGTGGTCGACGCGGTCAGGTCCGGGGAGTGCGACGGGGCCGTTCCGGTGCTGGCGGTGGCCGACACCTTGAAGCGGACCTCCGGCGGCAGGGTGCTCACCACGGTGGAACGGGACGGATTGGCGATGACCCAGACCCCGCAGGCCTTCGTGGCGTCCACCCTGCGCCGCGCCCACGCCACCGACGCCGACGCCACCGACGACGCCGACCTGTTGGAGCGCCTGGGCGCCGCGGTGGCCACGGTGGCCGGGGACACCCGCAATCTCAAACTGACCCGTCCCGAGGACCTCCAACTGGCCGAGGCGCTGATGGAATCGACGACCCGGTGAGCGTGGGGCCGACCGATCTGCGCATCGGACAGGGTCTGGACGTGCATCGCTTCTCCGACGATCCCGACCGCCCTCTGGTGCTGGCCGGGGTGACGGTGAGCGGCGAGGGGGCCCGGGGCCTCGAGGGGCACAGCGATGCCGATGCCGTGGCGCACGCCATCGCCGACGCCGTGCTCGGTGCCGCCGGACTCGGCGATCTCGGTCGTCATGCCCCGGACACGGATCCGAAGTGGCGGAATGCGGACAGCATGGAGATCCTGGCCGGGATGGTCGAGCTGGCCCGGGCGGCGGGCTGGTCACTGGTGAACGCCGACTGCACCGTGGTGGCTGAGCGCCCGAAGTTGGCCCCCTTCGTCGATCGGATGTCGGAACGGCTGGGAGAGGTGCTCGGAGCCCCGGCCCATGTCAAGGCCACCCGGGCGGAGGGACTGGGGGCCCTGGGCCGGGCCGAGGGAGTCGCGTGCATCGCCGTGGTGCTGATGGCTGCGGTGGTCCCATCGGTAGCTAAGGGAGAGACGCCATGAACCAAGCCGGCCGTGGCCGCGGGAGAGGCCGCAACAGCGGCGCCCGAGGCAGCGCGGGCAAGCAGAGCGCCGGCAAGCTGGGCGGGGGCAAGGGCGGAAGCAAGGGCGGGGCCAAGGACAGCGGCACCGCCGGCAGTCGGGGCCGCGGCAGCTCCACCGGACGGGCCACGACGAGCCGTGCCGGCGGTCAGCGGTCGGCCGGCGGTGCCGCCCGGTCGACGACGGGACGATCGCGGGGATCGAGCGACCGGCCGGAGTCCGGGCCCGGTTCCCGCCGGGCCACCGAGGTCCAGGGGCTGGGTGGCGATCAGGTGGAAGGCCGTCAGGCCGTCCGCGAACTGCTCAGTGCCAATCGCCGTTCCGTGCAGTCGGTGATGATGGCCGAGGGCATGGACGCGGCGGCCATCCTCGACGAGATCGAGTCACTGGCCACCGCCCGCCGGGTCCGTGTCGACCGCGTGTCCCGTAGGCGGATCGACTCGATGGCCCGGACCGAGACTTCGCAGGGTGTGGTGGCACTGGCCCGCCCCATCGAGGAGACACCCCTCGAGTCCCTGTGCGAGCCGTCCCGCCGCGGTCGGGTGCCGTTCCTGCTGGTGCTCGACGGGATCACCGACCCGCACAATCTCGGTGCGCTGCTGCGGAGCGCGGAGTGCGCCGGGGTCACCGGCGTAGTGCTGCCGAGGCACCGGTCGGCCCATCTTTCGCCGACCGTGGCCAAGGTGGCCGCAGGGGCCATCGAGTACCTGCCCATGGCCCTGGTGGCCGGAGTGCCCAGCGCTCTCCAGCGGCTGTCCGGGATGGGCGTGTGGACGGTCGGTCTGGTCGGCGAGGCGCCCCAGCCCCTCTACGAGCTCCCGCTCGGCGACCAACCGGTGGCCCTGGTGCTCGGGTCGGAAGGCAACGGACTGGCCGCGTTGACCAGGAAGCGGTGCGATGCGCTGGCCTCGATCCCCCAGCACGGCTCCCTGTCGTCGCTCAACGTGTCCACGGCCGGCGCCATCGCCTGCTTCGACGTGGCCCGGCAACGGGCAAAGACGACCACGCCCGGGTAAGGATTCCGCCCGGCGGCCGGGGGCGGCCGGAGCGAGGTCGCCCGCCCTACACCTCTTCGACGGTCACGCCCCTCGAGAAGGCCACCCGGCCGGAGATCACCTCGGCGGCGTCCTTGGGGGGCAGGGAAGAACCAGGCCGCATCGTCGTGGCGTGTACAGCCCCGGGTCGGCCCCGGGCGTTCCCGGGGGGCGGTCCACCCTGGCCGTGAGACGGTCGAGGCGACCACGCGGCGGAGGCCGATGGGGTAGAACCGGTTCGACACTCTGACCTGTTCTGCAGGTCCCACCGGAGAAAAGGAGTCGACATCGATGACCGAACGCGCCGACGTGATCGTGGTGGGCATGGGCCCGGGGGGCGAAGACGTGGCCCGACGACTGGCCGAGGCCGGTCTCGATGTGGTGGGCATCGACGCGGAACTGGTCGGGGGCGAGTGCCCGTACTGGGGCTGTGTGCCCTCCAAGATGATGATCCGGGCCGCCAACTTGGTGGCCGAGGCCCGGCGGGTTCCGGGCATGGCCGGCGACTCCCGGGTGCAGCCGGACTGGGCGCCGGTGGCCCGGCGCATCCGCCGGGACGCCACCGACACCTGGGACGACGCCGTGGCCGTCAAGCGTTTCGAAGACAAGGGCGGACGGTTGGTGCGCGGATGGGGCCGCCTGGAGGGAGCGGACCGGGTGGCGGTGGGCGACCGGGTCATCGAGGCCGCCCGGGCCATCGTGGTCAACATCGGGTCCCGAGCCTCGGTCCCCCCGGTGGCCGGGCTGGCCGACGTCCCGTACTGGACCAACCGGGAAGCCATCGAGACCGAAGAGGTCCCCGACTCGCTGGCCGTGCTTGGCGGCGGTCCGATCGGGGTGGAGCTGGCCCAGGTGTTCAGCCGTTTCGGCGCCGAGGTGACGGTGATGGAAGTGGGATCGCGGCTGCTCGGCCCCGAAGAGCCCGAAGCCGGCGAGCTGCTGGAGGAGGTGTTCCGATCCGAGGGCATCGACGTGCGGACCGGCGTGACGGTCGACGCTGTCCACCACGACGGCGAACGCTTCGCCGTCAACCTGGGGAGCGGCGAGCCGGTGGTGGCGGAGCGGCTGCTCGTGGCCACCGGAAGGCATCCCGATCTCCGCCGGCTGAACGTCGCGGCCATCGGTGTCGACGAGAGCGCCCGGGTCCTCCCGGTCGACGACCACCTGCGGGTGGAGGGCGTGAGCGGTGTGTGGGCGGTGGGCGATGTCACCGGCAAGGGCGCGTTCACCCACGTCTCGATGTACCAGGCCGACATCGTCGTCAATGACATATTGGGTCGCGCCGTGGTGCCCGCCGACTATCGGGCCGTTCCTCGAGTGACTTTCACCGATCCGGAGATCGGCTCGGTGGGACTGAGCGAGCAGGCGGCACGCGACAAGGGCCTGAACGTCCGGGTGGGCCGGGCGGATGTCTCCACTTCGACCAGGGGGTTCATCCACAAGGCCGGAAATCACGGGTACATCAAGTTGATCGAGGACGCCGATCGTGGCTTGCTGGTGGGTGCGGCGTCCGCAGGCCCGTGCGGCGGGGAGGTCCTCGGTCTCCTGACCCTCGCCGTCCACGCCGAAGTCGCCACCAGCCGGCTCCGGCACATGATCTACGCCTACCCCACCTTCCACCGGGCCATCGAGGCCGCGGTCAAGGACCTCGAGGAGGGGTGAGCCGGCCGGACGACGATCGGACGACGGCCGGCCCATCACGGCTCCTTCAGCGAGGCCGGGCCACGGTCAGGAGGAACTCGTCCCCTGAGGACGGCCACATCGACTCGACCATGAGGCCGTTCTGCTCGAGCTCCGCCTCGAGCGCGTCCGGGGAGAACTTGGTGCTGATCTCCGTCATCATCTCCTCGCCGTCCCGGAAATCGAGGTCCAGATCGAGACTGGCGATGCGGATCCTCTGGTCACCTGTCGAGCGCAGCCACATCTCGATTCGCTGGTCGTCCTCGTTCCAGCGGGCCACGTGCTCGAACCGGGTGGGATCGAAGTCCGCCCCCAGCTCGCGATTGAGGACGTGGAGCACATTGCGGTTGAACTCGGAAGTCACCCCGGCGGCGTCGTCGTAGGCACTGATCAACCGGGACCGGTCCTTCACCAGGTCGGTGCCCAGCAACAGCCGGTCATCGGAGGTCATCGCCCGTGTCAGTTCGGCGTAGAAGCCCCGGCGTTGTGCGGGGTCGAGGTTGCCGATGGTGCCTCCGAGAAAGGCGAACAGCCGCCGTCCGTCGGCCGGGAGGCGGTCGAGATGGTGGTGGAAGTCCCCGACCACGGCGGTGACGGCCAGTCCCGGGTACTCCTCCGAGAGTGCGGTGGCCGCCTCCCACAGGACGGTGTCGCTCACATCGAGGGGCACGAACCGACTCAGCCGGCCGTTGGACTGCATGGCGTCGAGGAGCACCCGGGACTTGTCGCACGTGCCGGCCCCCAGCTCCACCAGGACGTCCGCATCGCAGCCCATGACGATGTCCTTGGCGTGCGCGTCGAGGATCGATCGCTCCGACCGGGTCGGGTAGTACTCGGGGAGCCGGGTGATCTCATCGAACAACCTGCTGCCCCGGTCGTCGTAGAAGTAGACGGGGGGGAGTTGCTTCGGTTCCGAGGTGAGGCCGGTCCGGACGTCCTGCTCCAACGCCCGGCGCAAGTCATCGCCGGACAGATGGATGTCGATGGTGGGGGTGATAACGGAGGGCATGGGAAGCCTGCTTTCTCAGCTTGTTCGCGCTCGCCGAAGTCGGTGGGAGGGGCGGGCCGCTTTCAGGGGTTGCGGGCCATCCGCAGACCGCTGAAGGCCCAACGGGCCGATGGGGGGAAGAAGTTGCGATACGTGGCCCGGATATGGCCCGGAGGCGTGACCGCGGATCCTCCTCGGAGCACGTACTGATTGACCATGAACTTCCCGTTGTACTCTCCGACGGCTCCGGCGGCCGCCTCGAACCCGGGATAGGGGCTGTAGGCGGAGGAGGTCCACTGCCAAACATCCCCGACGAGACTGGCGCTTCCGGCGGATAGGACGGATGGGGCCGGATGGAGCACCTCTCGGTCCAGCAGGTGGCCGTCCAGGCCCCGGTCGCGTGCGGCTACTTCCCACTCGGCCTCGGTGGGAAGTCGACCGCCGGCCCACCGGGCGAAGGCCTCCGCCTCGTAGTAGCTGAGGTGCACGACCGGTTGCGCCGGATTGACCATGATCGGACCGCCGAGGGTGAACTCCTGCCAGATGTCGTCGACCCGCGACCAGTAGAGCGGGTGTTCCCAGCCCTCGGACTGGACCGTGGCCCATCCGTCCGACAGCCACAGCTCGGGTCGGTGATAGCCGTCGTCGTCGATGAAGGCCAGCCACTCCCCACAGGTCACCGGTTGATCGGCCACGGCGAACGCTCCGAGGTAGACCGGATGGCGGGGGGATTCGTTGTCGAATCCGAATCCCTGGCCGTCGTGCCCGATCTGATGGATGCCTTCTTCGTACTCGGTCCAGGTAGTCCGCCCCTCGGCGGTGGGACAGGGCATGGTGATGTCGGCATAGGAGGGGAGCAGCGGATTGCGGGAGAGCACGTGCTTGATGTCCATCAACAGGAGCTCTTGATGCTGCTGTTCGTGCTGGATCCCGAGTTCGATCAGCGAGGCCACCGCCCCGTCGACCGGCTCTTCGAGCAGGGCGGTCATCGCCCCATCGACGTGGGACCGGTAGTCGGCGATCTCGTGGATGCCAGGTCGTGACAGCTGGCCCCGGTGGGGGCGGGGGAACCGGGCACCGATCTCTTCGTAGTAGGAGTTGAACAGGTACCCGTAGGCCGGATGGAAGGGCTGATAGGTCGGACGTTGGGGTACGAGGAGGAAGGTCTCGAAGAACCATGTGGTGTGGGCCCGGTGCCACTTGGTCGGGCTGACGTCGGGCATCGACTGGACGGTCTGGTCCTCGGCCGACAGGGGGGTGGCCAGTGCCTCGGTGAGCGAGCGGGTGGCGGCAAACCGTTCGGCGAGGGCCTGATCGTCGACGGTCTTCAGCAGATCGGCCATCACCGCTCCTCCCGGTACTTCCTGGGAATGGTGACGGCCCGCCGATGGCCTCGGTGCGCCGTCACCCGAAGAACTTACCCGGAAGCGCCTCTTTGCCACCGCGCACGTGGCTCCCGGGTAGCGCCCGGTGACCGGGAGAGAGGTTCTGGTGCCATTCCTCGATGAGTTGCTCAACGGCGCGGTCGCCAACTCTGGCCTCCGATGGCCCGGCTGTGATAGGCGGTGTTGACAAACGCAGCATTCCGTCGATGGAGAACCCGGGGGTTGAATTGCAGGATGAGACCGTGACCGCAGTGACCAGTTGTTTTGCCCCGGGGGTGTTGGACGGCCAGGTGGCCTTCGTCACGGGTGGTGCCACGGGGATCGGCAAGGAGATCTGTCGAGTCCTTGGTGCGCACGGGGCTCGCATCACGATGGCCAGCCGAAAGCGCGAGAACCTCCAAGCTGCCGTCGACGAGCTCCAGGCGGAAGGGGTGGATGCCACGTTTGGGGTCTGTGACGTTCGCGACCCGCAGGCCGTACGTGCGGTGATCGACGAGGTGATCACCGCACGCGGCAGGCTCGACATCGTGGTGAACGACGCCGCGGGCAACTTCCCCGCGCCGATGTCGAAGATCTCGCCGAACGGCTTCAAGGCGGTGGTCGACAT
>JADGOF010000097.1 GCA_017883105.1 Acidimicrobiales bacterium | reverse complement strand
ACACGGTGGATCCGTCACCGGTCACCACAATGCCGTGCGGGGAGTAGACCGAGGAGACGGACAGCCCGGTGGGGATCTCCACCCCGGCCGTGGCGTTGGTGGTGTTGACCGGCACCACTCCACCGACCACCAGGGCGTAGAGCATGGTGTTCTTCGGGTCGAGGGCCAGTCCGAAGACCGTGTGACCGGCACCCAGGTCGAGTGGGGTGCCCACGTCGTGGGTGACGGCGTCGACCGGGACGATGGTGGTCCCGCTGGCCGCCAGCACCGTGCGGCCGCCCGGCATGACCACGATGGCATGGGTGCCGCCCCGACCGGGGATGGCGATGGGGGCGAGCGCCCGTTGGGTGATCAGGTTGATCGGAATGACCACGTTGCGCACGCCGACCACCAGCCCGGCGCCGGAGGGATGGGAGGTGGACGTCCTTGTGGCTCCGGTGGTCGCCGGCGCCGTCGTGGTCGAGGGCTCGGGCGAACGCGCCACCCCGTCGGTGGTGACCACGTAGGCCCAGTGCCCGTCCGGTGAAGTGGTGATGGCGAAGTTGCCGAGGGCCGGCGTCCCGGTGATCGGGAGGGGGATGTCAGCCTCGGCGGTGCGGGTGGCCAGTTCCAGCGGCGTGACAGCCGAGGGGCAGACCACGTACCCGACCGCTCCGGTCGGGGCGAGTGAGGAGCCGTTGGTCGTGGCCGGGCTCGGCGAGGCGAACAGTGAGCATCCGGACAGGGAGACCACGGCCACGGCCAGCGCCATGGCATTCCGGCCCCGGCGGCCGCCGAGTCGGGCCCGATTGGAAGTAGGACGAGACACGGCCATAGGTGGTGCCGACCATAGCGAGCGCACCGGACGACGGATTCCGGTCGTCACCGGGGGCCGCTGCGTGCCGCCTGAGCCCGTGGCCACTGACCGGGCGGACGACCAGGTCACCGACCGCTCAGCCGGGCACCCGGGAGGCGGATCCCAACCGGTTCAGGAGTGCTCGAAGCTGGGAACGCCCTCGACTTCGAAGGCGAACTCGTCCACGTAGCACCACCACCACTCCTCCCCCGGTTCGAAGGACTCGATCAGGGGATGACCGGTCTCTTCGAAATGGGCGGAGGCGTGCTTGCCCGGTGAGTTGTCACAGCACCCGACGTGCCCGCAGATCATGCACATCCGCAGATGCACCCACTGGCCGCCGGTGCGTAGGCACTCTTCACATCCGTCGGACGACGGCGCCTCGGCCTGCACTTGACCGAGGTGGTGGCAGATCTCTTCGGCGTCGGTCACGGGAGCTCCTCTGCACCTGCGGTTGCCTCGCGACCCGGAGGGTCGGGGTCCGATGGTACTGGACCGAGGGCGGTGGCACTCCTGGCGATGGAGGGGTCCCGGTCAGGCCACGGGCTGGAGCTCGTGGGACCGGGCCTCGGCGAGGATCACCCGCAGTCCCTCGTCGGTCGGCGTGGCGTCGAGTCCGAAGGTGGCGGTGAATGCCGACGAGTCGAGCACGAAGGGCCGGTCGAACTGATAGCGGGTCTCTCTCATTTCGCGCATCTGCGGGGAGAAGATTCCTACTGCCCACAGGGCTGTCGCAGGCACGGCCGACAGGCGCGGAGCCGGGAGTCCCGCCGCCTCACAGAAGCTGGCAGCCATCTGTCGCTGGCTGCGAGGCAGGGCAGTCGGCACATGCCAGGGCCTACCCCAGGCCTGCCCGTCGGTCCCGAGGACGGCTAGGGCCCGGCCGACGTCAGGCACGTAGGTCCAACTGTGGGGCACGTCCGGGTCGCCGACCGTGTAGACCCGCTTCTCGGCCAGCAGCGCGGCAACGTTCCGGCCGAAGAAGCTGGTCTCCACCACACCGGGGCCGAAGAAGTCCGACGCCCGCGCCTCGGTGACCCGGACCTGGCCGGCCCGGTGGGCGGCGAGCGCATCCGACCACATCGCCGCCCGCACCCTGCCTTTCGTCCCGGTGGCGACCAGCGGGACGTCTTCGGTCATCGGATGGTCGAGGGGGCCGTATCCGTAGAGATTGCCCATGATGACCAGTCCGGCCTCCGACCCCGAGGCGGCCGACAGCAGCGACGCGGCCAGCGGTGGCCATAGTTCGGACCAGCGGTGGTAGGGCGGATTAGCGCAGTTGTACAGCACGTCAGCCCCCGCGGTGATGCGGGCCAGGACGATCGGGTCGGATGCGTCCGCGGCCACCCTCCGGACCCCGGGGTGTTCCGGCCCGGAGCCCGACCGGGTGACCACCGTGACCTCATGGCCGAGTTGGACCAGTTCGACTGCGGCGGCGGTTCCGACCGGTCCGGCACCGACGATGACGTGGTTTCCCATGGTGGCGATTTTCCTTTATAAGAGCAGTGCTCTCTCTTCTGACCACTATTCACCAGCCGGATGCAGAAGTCAAGAGCACCGCTCTTGTCTTGATGCGCTGCTCTCGCTCTGCGATGCTGGGAAGATGCCATCATCCACCGGCCTGCGGGCCAGAGTGAGAGCAAAACTGATCGCCGAGATCAAGGACCAGGCACGCCGGCAGTTGGCCGACGAAGGGGCGCCGGGTATCTCCTTGCGGGCCATCACCCGGTCGATGGGCATGGCGTCGTCGGCCATCTACCGCTACTTCCCGAGTCGGGACGACCTCCTGACCGCGCTGATCATCGACGCCTACGACTCCCTGGGGGAGGCCACCGAGGCTACCGATGCCGCCTGCCGCAGAGACGACTTCGGGGCTCGATGGACCGCGGTCGGGCACGCCATCCGGGGGTGGGCGCAGGCGCATCCGCACGAATACGGCCTGGTCTACGGTTCGCCGGTGCCTGGCTACCGGGCACCACAGGACACCATCGGACCGGCCAGCAGGGTCACCTTGGTGCTGGCGGGGATCGTCACCGAGGCCTCTGCCTCCGGCGCCCTGTCCCCTCCGCCCTACCCGCTGCCACCACTGTCGACGCCGGCCACGGCCGAGGCGCGTCGCCTGGTCGAGGCGGCGTTTCCGGGCGTTGCCGACGAGACGGCCCTGCGGGCGGTCGTAGCGTGGACCCAGCTGTTCGGCATGGTGACGTTCGAGCTCTTCGGGCACCTCGAAGGGGTGATCGCCGACCGGTCTCCCGTCTTCGAACGGGCCCTGCTCGAAATGGGGGTGTTCGTCGGTCTTCCCCTGCCCGGGGCCGTGAACACGGCGACGATCGAGCAGGAGGATTCAGAACGGTATTTGATCTGATGCCATCACCGAGTGGACGCAGCCACGATGATCCGCCGGGCCCGTTCGGTTTCGGGACTCACCCTCCGTCGGCTGGCCCAACGGGCCGGCACCTCCCATTCCACGCTGTCGGCCTACGAGGCCCGGCACGTCGATCCCTCGGTCGACACCCTGCATCGGATCGTGCGGGCCGCCGGGTTCGACATGGTGGTCGACCTCCGCCCGAGAATCGGCGGTGATGTCGACCGGACACGGGGGGACAAGTTGGTGGAGTCACTCGAATTGGCTGCCCTCTTTCCGTCCCGCCACTCGCCGACCATCGAGTTCCCGAAGTTCCACGCCCCTTGAGCACCCTCCCCGACAAGATCCTCGCCATCGCCGCGGCACTGGGGGGGTGCGGGATACCCCATGCCTTCGGTGGCGCGCTGGCCTTGGACTGGTGCACCCAACGAGCGCGGGCACCATCGACATCGATCTCAACGTCTTCGTCGACGTGGGGCGGGCCGGTGACGTCTTCGCCGCGCCCCTCGATGGCCTGGCCGGGTCTCCGGCCGACATGGCTGCGGCCGGACAGTACGGACAGGTCCGGGTCTGGTGGGAGGGAACCCCAGTGGACGTGTTCTGGAACACCACCAAGTTCCATGTCCAGGCGGCCGAGCGGATCCGGCGCGAGCAGTTCGCCGGGTCCGACGTGCCTTTCCTCTCGTGCACCGACCTCGCCGTGTTCAAGGCGTTCTCCGACCGGACCAGGGACTGGGCCGACCTCGAGGAGATGCTCGAGGTCGGCTCCTTGGACATCGACCGGCTGATCGGGGTGCTGGTGCGCCACCTCGGCACCGACGATGGGCGGATCACCCGGCTGCGCCCACTGGCCTCATCCCGGTAGGGAGGAGGCGCCGGGGGGCCGGTCGCGGAACGAGTCGGCGGCCATCGGGCACGCCCGGTCGGAGCCGACCGGGTCAGGACATCGTCATCCCGTGGAGGTTCCGCACGGTGCGTTGATCGGGACAGGGCCGCGCTCGGTCCGCTCGTGGCGCTTGGAGCGGGCGGACCGGTAGCTGGCATCCGGTTCAATGGGGAATTCCACGCTGACCGTTCCATGCTCGTCACTGGTGGAGACCGGAAACCCCGAGTCCCGGAACACCCCGAGCATCTGGCGGTTCTCAGCGAGTGTCTGGGCGACGAAGTGGGTGATGCCGTTGTGCCACCCGACGTCGGCCAGTTGCTCCAGCAGGGACATCCCGATTCCGCGGTGCTGATGGTGGTCGGCCACGACGAATGCCACTTCGGCCTGGGTCGTGCCGGGGATCCGTTCGTACCGACCGACCGCGATCAGTTCCCCGTTGCCCTCGGCAACGAGCGCCATGCGGTCGACATAATCGACAGCGGTGAACCGCTCCAACTCGACTGCGGACAGTGTCGGATGCACATAGAGGAATCGCCGATAGACCGATTGGGACGAGAGGTGATGATGGAAGGTGGTGAGGGCCGTCATGTCGTCGGGACGGATCGGGCGTACGTGCACTGTCGTGCCGTCCAGGGTCTTGATATCGCTCGCCAGCTCGCTCGGGTACTCAGTCACCGGCGCCCCCCGTTGTTCGACCCGACTCGGTCGGGAACGTCGCTGTCCACTCCCTGCAAGGTCGGTCGCACGACGACCAACGCACCCTTGGAGGAGCGGGCGCACTGATGAGCGACCGATCCCAGCAACAGGTCACGGAAGCTGCCGGCACCGCGGGCCCCGACAACCAACAGGTCCGCCCCGTTGCTTGCCTGAAGTAGCGCGGAAGCGGCCGTATCGAACCGAGCAGTGGCTTGAAACGGCACAGCCGGCTCCCACTTTTCCGCCAGCGATGACGCTGATTCGATGACCTCATGAGCCGCGGTCTCGTAGCCCTCCGTCGGTCCCACCACCATCGCCCCGATCGGTGGATACTGCCAGGCAAAGACCGCCTCGACCGAGGCATCCACTATCCGGGCCTCGGAGAGCGCCCACCTCAAGGCCCTGTCGGAACCGGCAGAGCCATCGATGCCGACCACGATCCTGCCTCCCGCCGCTCGGGGGGCGGGGTCATCGGTCATCGAGTGCACGACCACGACCGGACACCACGCATACCGGATGCACTCTTCACTTATGGAACCCAACAACATCCCTTTGAGGGCGCCCTTGCCACGCGCCCCCACCACGAGTAGCTCAGCCGACCTGCTGGCATCGATCAGTTCGAGTGCCGCCGGCCCGGCAAGGTCGTCACCGTGCACCATCAGCGAGGGGTGGCGGGTGGCGACCAGCCCTACTGCGTCGTCAAGCACAGCCTGGCTGGCCGGGAGACGGCCGGCATCCGTCGCTGTCTGATCGGGACCCTGGTCGGTGAACCAGGCAGGAACCTGCCTGGGCTCATTGGCTCCGGCGTAGATGATCCGGAGAGCCGCGCCGCGGACTCTGGCCTCGTCAGACGCCCACTTCACGGCCAACCTCGATCGATCAGAACCGTCGACGCCGACGACGATGGTCGCGACTCCGCCCTCCGCCGACGGCCTCCTGTTGGGGGACCCAGAGGGACCCCCTTGGCGAGCGGCCCCCATGCCTAACGCTGCGCCACGATCATCGTCGGCCCGCCGACGCGCATCCGGCGGAATTCGGCAGCGGTCATTGCGATGTCCTCGATGAAATAGGGGCTGAGCCGCGGACTGGACGAGCGACCCTCTCTTCCGGCTACCGGACGATCCTTCACAGCGTTCCGCATGGCCTGCTCCCTTCGTACTTCCGATCCAGACAACCCCCATCAGGAGGCGTGGGCTTCTTCTGCAATTGCATACGCGATCTCCCCACGACAACAGGGCCGAAGGTCCCGTAGAGAAATTGCGACGAGGCCCTGTACGATCCGAGAGAACCGCGGCATCATGGTGAAGCTGGTGCCAGGTAGGTCGGAACGAGGTCGCCATGACGGTTGAGCACGTGAGTATGCCAATAGGCAAGTCGGGCCAGCCCCGCCACGTCGTGAGCGTCGTCGCTGCGGGCGAGCAGCCACGACGTCTTGACCAGCTCAGTCCCCTCATCCACGAGCTGCTCGCATGGGACCTCGTGCACCTCGATGAGTCCGGGACCTTCGTCCTGCATGACGACGTCCAGCAGCGACTCCAGGAAGTGTCAGCTCTGCGACCGACGTCAACCGCCCAGGTGTACGTGGGTCGTCAATGCGAGCGGTGTGGTGTTGTCAGCGTGACCCGCCTGATCGAAGGCACACGGGTCTGCTCGTCGTGCAATCGCTCGATGAGCGCCGTCGATGCCCCGGTCGAACCGCAGGCTGCGGATTCCCACGGGAGCGATCCCCACGTCCCCCGTTCCCGCTGGCACCGCAAAGCCGGCTGACCAGCCAGGCATCCGTGGCTTGTGCGGCCCACCTCCCTCCGTCGCCGGGGTGGCTGTCCGATATTCTCCGAACCTTGGTGACATTCGGCCCTAACGCGAACGCGCTGGCGCGCTCATCGTGATCGGAGAAAGTAAAGAAGAGGTGAGGCAACATGCCTGGGCTGATGTTCACAGGTAGGGATGGCTCATGGATCGAGACCTGGGTGGCTAGGTCATGAATCCGCCGCCGCATCGCATCCTCGGAGTGTCTCTCTTCCCGTTCGACCGAGCACAGAGGCTGGCTGATCGAACCTTGGTGGACGGGTTGAGTGCAGTCGTGGCGGCGGGATCCGTCATGCCGGGCGGGCGCTGGGATCAGTGCGGATCCTGAGGGGTTGGGGGAATCCGTCGTGATCGCCACCGGAAACTCCATGTACGCCCATCTCGTAGCCTCGGCATTGGGCGAATTGGAGGAGTCGCAGGGCCCACCGGCTGCCGCCACCGCGCTTTCCGAGTTGCGCCGGTGCCGCCGGCAGTTGCGTATGAGCCTGGCGTCGCGTACCGGAAGGGACTGGGCTCCGGCCGCCGTGGCCGATCAGGTGGCCTATGACGTCGCCCTCACCCGCCTCGCCCAAAGCTTGGAGGTCGAGTGCGATCCGACCATGTTCGATCGGCCGGAGCAGCAGCGGTTGCGGCTCGAACGGGCGGTCGCGGCCGCCGGCATCCAACTCAACGCGGCCGAACCCGCCGGACCGCCTCCGCGGTGAACGGACCGGATCAGGTTCCGGTGGCGTCCGGACGGACGGTGCGCGCCGACCGCTCCGACAGTCGGGCAGCGTAGCTGGCAGCCTGGGTCCGTCGCTCCATCCCGAGTTTGGCAAGCAGGTTGGAGACGTAGTTCTTCACCGTCTTCTCGGCGAGAAAGAGCGAGTCG
>JADGOF010000096.1 GCA_017883105.1 Acidimicrobiales bacterium | reverse complement strand
CGACCCCGGCTCGTCGAGGAGCAGGAGTTTCGGCCCGATGGCCAGGGCTCGGGCCAGTTCGACCATGCGTGCCGATCCGGTGGACATGGCGCTGGCGTGTTCGTCACCGCGGCCCTCGAGACCGACCCCTTCGAGCAGGCGGTCGCCGGTGGCCACGGCCAGGGAACCGCCACCGGGGGGGTCCCCGACGGGGGGGGCGTCCGGGCCCTCTCCGCCGTGCCTCCACGGCAGGGTCCGCCTCAGGTGGCGCCACTCCCACCATTTGACGGCGGACTCCAGCCCCACCTGGACGTTCTCACCGGCCGACATCGATCCGAAGAGCTCGAGCCGCTGGAACGTGCGGGCCAGCCCGAGTCGTGCCCGGCGATTGGGGCGCATGGTGGTGACGTCGATGTCGAAGAGGTGGACCGAGCCCCGAGCCGGGGCCTGCAGCCCGCTGATCACGTTGAAGAGGGTGGTCTTCCCGGCGCCGTTGGGGCCGATCAACCCGGTGACCGTGCCGGGCTCGACACGCAGGCTGGCGTCGCTCAACGCGGCCACGCCACCGAAATGGACAGCCACCTCGGAAACGGTGAGGGCGGCCGTGCCGGTACCCGACGATTCAGCCGGCGGCACGGGTACCACGCTCGATCACGCCGGCGCTCTCGAAGGGGGCGCTCGCCACACTGACCACATCGCCGGCGGGCCGCTTCACCCACGGAAGACGGAACTGCAACGCCTCGATCCCGAGGATGCCCCCCGCGGCCCGACCGATCAGGATGATCCCCATGCCGGCGAACAGGCCGAGGCCGTTGGGCCACAGCTGGTTGAGCACCACGTAGGAGAGAGCCGCGAGGAACGCCCCGGACACGGTCCGGATGCTCCAGATGGTGACGAAGAGCACGAAGATGATGCCCGCGAAGAAGTCGAAGTCGGACGTGCCCACCACCGCCTGCACCGTGCCGTACAGGGCACCGGCCAGGCCGGCCATGCCGGCGGCGATGGCGAACACCGCCACTTTGGTGAAGCCGATGTTGAGGCCCACGGTGGCGCAGGCCGCGGGGGAGTCGTTGACCGCCACCAGCCGGCGGCCGAACAGGCTGCGCCGGATGGCCAGCACCAACCATGCGGCCAGCACGAAGAAGGCGGTGACCATCAGGAACTCGGCGGCGTCCCCGCCGAAGGACAGCCCGGGCAGGATGATCCGGCCGATGCTGACGCCTCCGACGCCGTAGATGTGGGTGTCGATGAAGAAGCCGTTGGCCACCGCATCGGCGAAGGCGAAGGTGGCGAGGGCCAGGTAGAGATCGCGGAGGCGGATAGTGGGCAGGGCGATGAGCGCACCTACTGCAGCGCAGACCACGGTGGCCGCCACCAGGCCGAGCAGCGAACCGCCGCCGGCGATCTTCCCCATGACGAAGGCGCCGATCCCCATGAAGGAGAACTGGCAGAGCGAGACCTGACCGGAGTAGCCGGTCACTAGTACCAGGGAGAGGCCCACGATGCCCAGGGCCATGACCACCCCGCCCAGGTCGAGCACGGTGGTGCCCTTGAACGCGGTGTTGTCGAAGACAACGGCCACTACCGCGGCGACGCCGAAGAAGAAGACGCCGCCAACCAGGGACTCCCGACCGCCGGCCACCCGCGGCGCCCGCATGGTGTTCAGTCGTCCCACTGCCCGTAGTCGCACCGAAGGGAGGGTGACCAGGGCGATGAACAAGAACACCATGGGCAGGGCCAACTTGACGTCCTGCTGGACGCTTTGGGGGAAATGGGGCAGCGCGTAGCTGATCACGTACTCCTCGGCCAGCCCGATACCTATGGCGGCGGCGAAGGTCACCGAAATGTTCTTGAGCCGGCCGACGATGGCCGCGGCGTACCCGTTGACCACCAACAGGGTCATCGCTTCGATGTTCAATCCGGTGCTCTGCGTCGGCGCCAACAGGACGCCGGCCAGGGCGGCCATGATGAACCCGAGGATCCATCCGTACTGGCTCATCCGATTGGGCGACGCGCCGGACATGGCCAGCAGTTCGGGGTCATCGACCACGGCGCGGAGGGCGAGTCCGGTCCGGGTCGAGTAGAAGAGCATCCGCAGGGCGATGGCCACCGCGATGGCCACACCGATGATCAGCACCTCCTGATACTCGATGTTGATCCCCACCAGGCGGAACTGCCCGTTCACCATGTAGCCCACCAGCCGCTGGGTACTCGGGCTCCAGGTGATCGTGGCCACTCCGGTGAGGATCACCATGAGGCCCAGTGTCACCATCACCGGCCGCTCGACCGAGGCCCCGTGCAACCGTCGCATAAGCACCCGTTCGACCAACGCCCCGGAGATCGCCGCGCCGACGACCAAGATGATGACCAGCGCCACCAGCACCGGGAGGTTGTGAGCCGAGACCAGTTCCCAGTAGGCGAAGGCGGCGATCATCCCGACCGCACCCTGGGCAAAGTTGAACACGCCCGAGGTCGTGTAGGTGACCACGAGGCCGGTGGCGGCAATGGCGTATCCGGCGCCGAACATGACACCGAAGACGGTGCTTTGCAGGAAGTTGCTCACCGATCCATTCCCGTCACCCGGTCGACCACGTCAGTGCCTCCGTTGCCTTCAACTCAGCTCAGGAACTAGGAGGCGTCACGTATTGATAGTCGCAACGATAACCATTGGTGCTGCTGCTCACCGGAGGATCGTCCAGCCGCTCGAACTGACCGTTCACCACGTGGCCGAGGAGATAGCAGTTCGACACCGTCCTGGCCGCCGGATCGGCGGTCGTGACGATGTGACCGCCGTTGAACGTGGTGATCTTGGACAAGGCGGTGAGTATCGACCCGCGGCTCGGATTGGTGCCTGCGTTCCTCAGGGCCTGGACGAAGAGGCTGGCGGACACCCACCCGTACATGGTGAACAGGTCGGGCTTGAAGCCCGGCGACGCCACGTTCACCCAGTGGAGAAAGGTGGCCACCGCGGGGATGGTCGACTGGTCGCCACCCAGGTAGAGCGAGGCGTTCTGATCGAGATAGGAGCCGTTGACCGCGTCCGGGCCGCCTGCTGCCTGCACCAGCGCATTGCTGTAGGTGGCCGCTCCCAGCACGATCTGCGGGTGGAAGTTCTGTTGGGCGAGGTTCTTCAGAAGTGCCGAGGCATAGATCTCCGCCATCTGGTCGATGAAGAGCACCTTGACTCCTGCGTTCTTCATGGCGATGACGTTCGGGGTGAAGTCGAACTGGGTCTCACCGTAGGTCTGGTCGTAGACCACGTTGTAGCCCACCTTCTCCATCACGTACTTCTCACCCGCCCAATCGGCTTCGGGGGACGGCAGGTTGGCCACCAGGGTGCCGACATTCTTCACCGAGCTGCCGAACTTGGTCTTGAAGTACTGGAGCGGACCCTCTTGCCATCCGCCCTCCAACGGCACCGGACTGTAGACATTGGGGAGGGTGTTGGTCTTGGGATCCAGCACCTGGGTGACATCGGGGACGCCGGGGTTCTGCGCCAGCACCGTGCCACCGAAGCTGTCGAAGGTGGAGAAGCCACCGACCAGCGCGGCATCGTTGGTGACGGCATTCTGGGTCGCCTGCTTGTTGCCGGTTCCGGTGTAGTTGTCGTCGGCGCCGTCGACCATGATCTTGCGCCCGTTGACCCCGCCCGTGGAGTTGACGTAGTCGGCATACGCCTGGGTGCCGACCGTTGCCCCCTTGAAGAGACCACCGAGGGCGAGGGTGGACACGTTGGCCACGTTGACCGACGTCGATGTGATGCCGGTGTGGTCACTGAACGCACTGGAGGGAACGGCCGATCTGCCCGATCCGCCGGTGCCACCCGACGAGGTCGTGCTGGTCGATGCCGAATTGGTCGAACTGCATGCCACTGCGGAGGTGGCCACCAACATGACCATTCCCAGTGCGGCCATGCGCGTCTTCCACGATGCAGAACCCAAGGCTCCCCCTTGATCTCGGTGATGTGCTGCTGGCAAGCACTTCGCAGGACCGAACCTGGCCAGCACGAATAGGTGACTGTACGTCAGAAACTAGGTGACTCTACGCCAGAGACCGGATGGCGTGTCCAGCAGCCCAGGTCAGGGGCCTGAGCGCTGGACGCTTGCCCCTCCGGATCGAGCGCGGCAACCCCCGGTCCGGCACCGTCGTTCAGCGGTCGACCCGGACCCTCATGCCCTCGAGGAAGCGGACTGCTCCCATGGTGCTGTGACGGGAACGGATGGAGACCAACACGTCAAATGCGTGCTGGGCCCGTGGCAGCTCCGCGTACGCCACCGGCGCCTGGGAGACCGCCCGCAGGCGGTCGACGAAGTGCCGAGCCACCTCGACCGGGACCAGGGTGTCGTTGGTACCGTGCAGCACGAACATGGGAGGGGCGGTACCGGTGACCCTCCGGTCGGGCGATGCCTGCTCGAACACCTGGCGATTGTCGGCGATGGTCGTCTTCATGACCCGTCGTTCGAGGAGGGTGGTGAGCCCCGGGCCGTAGCGGGCGCTGAGCGCCGGGTCCCCGCTCGTGTCGTACACGCCGTAGAAGGGGACACAAGCGTCCACCGAGGTGTCGGCGTCCTCAAAGCCGGGCTGCCACTCGGGGTGGTTGGGGGTGAGAGCTAACAGCGACGAGAGGTGGCCACCGGCTGATCCACCGGAGACGGCGATGAAACCGGGGTCTCCCCCGTACTCGGCGATGTGCTCCCGCACCCAGGCCACCGCCCGCTTGCAGTCGACGATGTGCGCCGGCCAGGTGGCTCGCGGGCTCAGCCGGTAGTTGATGGCCACACACACCCAGCCCCGTTGGACCAGCTCGTGCATCATGGGGATGCCCTGTTCACGCTTGTCCCCGATGATCCAGGCGCCACCGTGGATGTAGACGAGGACGGGGGCGCGCTCGGGGACAACCGAGCGACGGATGAGGATGTCGAGCTTGTGCCGGTAGTTGCCGTCCCCCCAGTAGTCGATGTTCCGGACCCGCCGGATGCCACGCAGACGAAAGGGTACGGCGACCACCAAGCGCCACCAGTGTGTCCAGGAGGGTTGGGGCTCGATCCCGTCCGCAACGATGGCTCCACCGGTGGCTCCATCCAGCGCTTCGTCCACCAGATCGGCGGCACGGTGGGCCACCACGGCCAGGCCGATCAGCGCCGCCCACGAAAGGAACGCGACGGCCAGGCCGATCCAACCGGTCCAGGACCGGACTGCGCCGTCGACGGCGAATGCAACCGTGCACGCCGCTTCGACCACCACGAGGTGGAGCGGCAGTTCGGAGGGGATCCAGCCCATGGCGAAGCTGGCCGTCGCCAGAGGCTCCCGCCGCATCGGAAAATAGGCGTTGACCGCAAGCACCGCGCCGACCATGCTGAATCCGAGGAATATCCAGGCCACCTCTCCATCAAACACCGTTCGGCCCGCCGGGGGCGAAACCAGACGGTGGCCGAAGGGGTGCAGGGCCCACGGCGGGACACAAGGCGGAGGGAGGATGTCGGCATGGAGCGACTCAGCGGACTCGATGCCAGCTTCCTCTACCTCGAGACACCGAGCCACCACATGCACGTGGCCATCACCACCGTGTTCGACCCGTCGACCATCCCCGATGGCTACTCATTCGCCCGGATGCGGGAGCTCATCGCCGCACGCACCATCTGTGCACCGGTGTTCCGGCGGAGGCTGGTCGAGGTGCCGTTCCGACTCGGCCACCCGGTGTGGGTCGACGACCCCGAGTTCGACATCGAGTACCACGTGCGGCGGGCGGCAGTGCCCAGCCCCGGCGGGCTCCGGGAGTTGGCCGATCTGGCCGGGGACATCACCGGTCCGCAACTCGACCGGTCGAAACCGCTGTGGGAGATCTGGATCATCGAAGGACTGGCCGACGACCGCATCGGCCTCATCGTCAAGATGCACCACTCGACGGTGGACGGGGTGTCGGGTGTGGCGCTGCTGACAGTCCTCTTCGATCTCAGCCCCGAACCCGGCCCCGTCCCCATGGACCAACCGGAGGAGCAGGTGCCGGATTCCCGCATCCCTTCGGGTCTGGAGCTGATGAGTGAGGCCATCGCCACGCGCGTCATGCGTCCGCTGGACATGACCCGGGACGTGATCCACACCACCCAGCGCCTGCTCGACGTCCGCCGGCTCCGCATGGGCCCGGAGCGCCAATCGCCGCGCTCCAAGGCCGCACTGCCCCTGTCGGCTCCCCGCACCTCGTTCAATGCGACACTGACCAGGCGGCGCAAGGTGGCCCTGACCGCCATCGGCCTCGATGACGTCAAACGCCTGAAGGACGCCACGGGGACCACCGTCAACGACGTCGTCCTGGCCGTGTGCGCCGGCGCCCTGCGCTCGTTCCTGCTGGAAGGAGAGGAGCTTCCCGACAAGCCGCTGGTGGCGGTGGTGCCGGTGTCGGTGCGACCCGATCACCCGACGCCGAAGGGGTCCAACCAGGTCTCCGCCATGTTCGTGCAGCTTCCGGCCAATCTCCCCGATCCTCTCGACCGGCTGCTGGCCATCCGGGACGGGACCAAGGGCGCCAAGGAGGAGCACAACGCCCTCGGTGCGGACATCCTCCTCAACTGGTCGGAGCACGCCACGCCCAACGTGTTCGCCACTGCGGCCCGCTTCTACAGCCGGATGCGGCTGGCCGAGCGGCATCGACCCATCGCCAACCTGGTCATCTCCAACGTCCCGGGTCCCGACTTCCCCCTCTACCTGGGTGGAGCGGAGCTGGTTGCCGGATTCCCGCTCGGGCCGGTGATGGACGGGATGGGCGTGAACATCACCATCATGAGCTACCGGGGGGTCCTCTACTGGGGGATCATCTCCTGCCCCGAGACCATGCCCCGGGTGTGGAACCTGGCCGCAGCCATTCCGGTCGCCCTCGACCAACTCCTCGACGCCACTGGGGAGCCACCGGCCACGTTCCGCTCCGATGAGGCAGCTGCCGCGGCGCGTACCTCGGGTATCGAGGTGGTCCTGCCGGGGCACTGATCCGGGCGCAGGTGACGGTCACGGCGCGGGCGCGACCACCATGGACGACGCGCCCGAACAGACCGGTATCGAACGACCGAAGACCTGCGATGCCGGCGCGTAGGGCACCACCGAGTCGAAGCCGTCCACGATGAAAGACCCCGTCCGGCCCGGCCCGAGCACGATATCTGTCGGATGCTGGGTCCCGGTGGCTGCGGTGCTCCCTGTCCGCAAGGGCAGCCGGGCCGGTTCACCCGGGTGGGAGAAGGTGGCCACAGCGACCGGATTGACCCAGTTGTTGGCCGAGTCGACCACCAACAGATCGGATCCGTCGGGCGTCACCGCGATGGCCGCCGGGTCCGAAATACCGAACTGGTCGAATCCGGTCGTCGGCAGGGTGGTGCCGGTGGCGGCCGCGATGGGAAGCACCCGGCCCCCGTAGTCGGCGCCACCCTGTCCAACCACGTACACGGTGGATCCGTCACCGGTCACCACAATGCCGTGCGGGGAGTAGACCGAGGAGACGGACAGCCCGGTGGGGATCTCCACCCCGGCCGTGGCGTTGG